>DASZYK010000510.1:0-18236 GCA_035545455.1 Steroidobacteraceae bacterium | reverse complement strand
CATCGCGGCGGCGAGCGCGCCCGCGGCGGGCGGCGAGGCGCGGCGCATGCAGGTCCGGAGCATGAGATCCCCCCCTTTGTCAAAAGTCGCGCAGTATACAGCCGATCGCGTGTCGGACAGCGACTCGCGTTGCGGCTACGCAACATATGCTCGAGCCAATGCTCGGCCGGTGCCGGGCTACGCGCCGTGACGCGGGACGGTGTATGCTTTGCGCCACCATACAGGGACCTGCGACTCAAGACTGCGGGAGCAACCGCGGCCGCAGGACCCGAGGGAGGAGAGAGCATGTTGCGGAAGATTGGCGTGCTCTGGGCGGTGGTAGCCGCCCTTGGTCTCGCTGGCTGCGGTCACGACAGTCCGACTGCCTCCGTCTCCAGCAGCAACGATCGCGGCACACTCGTCGTCAATCCGCCGTTGCGCATCGCCTCGGTGAATGCCTCGGATTTCGCCGCGCAGCTCAATGCGACCGCCGCAGGCCCGCAGCTGCTGCAGCTCGCCGGCACGCCGGCCTGCGGGGTGGATTTCTACTACTTCAAGTACTGGACCGTCGGGCCCGACAAGTCGGCGCAGGAGGCTTCCGGCGCGCTGATGGTGCCCACCGGCTCCGCGGCTCCCTGCACGGGTCCGCGGCCCATCGTGCTCTACGCGCACGGCACGGCGACGGATTCGACGTACAACATCGCGAACATCAGCGATACCTCCAACGCCGCGAACTCCGAGGCGGCCATGATCGCCGCGGTGTTCGCCGCGCAGGGCTACATCGTGGTAGCGCCCAATTATCTCGGTTATGACATCTCGAAGCTCGGCTACCACCCCTACCTCGATGGAGCCGACAATGCGACGGACATGATTGACGCGCTGACGGCAGCCCGCACTGCGCTGCTCAGCACGTTCACCCCGACTACCAGCGACAGCGGCAAGCTGTACGTCACCGGGTACTCGGAGGGCGGCTACGTGGCGATGGCGACGGTCAAGGCGATGCAGGCGGCCGGCGAAGCCGTCACGGCATCGGCGCCGTCTTCGGGTCCCTACGCGCTGGAGGCATTCGGTGACGCGATCTTCTTCGGGCAGGTGAACATCGGCTCGACGGTGTTCGGGCCGCTGGTGAGGATCAGCTATCAGAATGCGTACGGAAACCTCCACCATACCTCGGCGGAAGTGTTTTCCTCGACCTACGCGAGCGGCATCGACACGTTGCTGCCGACCCCGACTCCGCTGGCGACCTTGTTCCAGGAAGGCAAGCTCCCGCAGTCAGCGCTCTTCAACAGCACCACGCCGACCTCCTCGACGGGTAATGCGGCACTGGATGCGCAGGCCGACGCGCTGCTCGCTTTGCCCTCGAGCCCGCCCTACACGCCATCCCTGGCGGCACTGTTCGATTCCGGCTTCGGCGATCCCTCGCTGATCCTCAACAGCTATCGCGTGGATTACGTCGACGATGCGCTGATCAACCCGGACCAGGCGGAGATGACGCTGATCGGCGGCGGGACGCTGAATGCCAGCACCGTTGCGCTCGCCGCGACCTCCGCGCTCGGGCTGCGCACGGACCTGGCATTGAACGACATGCGCAGCGGCGGCTGGTCCCCGCAGGAGCCGATGCTGATGTGCGGAGGCGACCAGGATCCGACGGTGTTCTTCCAGAATACGCAGATCATGGCTGCGTTGTGGACCCCGTACGTAGCGGGCGGTCTCGTGAGCGTGTTCGACCTCAATGCTGCGCCCCAGGCCGGCAGTCCCTTCGCTCCGCTGCAGGTCGCGCTGCAGCAGGAGGAGGCGCAGCTGCTCGCCACAGGCGGCCCGTCCGCGGTCGCTTCCTTCCACAGCACCGAAGCGCCGTTCTGCATGGTGGCGGCCCGCGGCTTCTTTGCTCAGGTTCCGTAAGCTCGGCGAGGGACGATCATGAAGAAGAAAATCGTGACTCTCGGGATCGCGGCCGCTCTCGCGCTCGGCGCTTCCGGGGCCTACGCGGACGAGGGTGGGCCGAATGACATCCGCTTGGGGTTGTATTTCGTGCACTTCGAGACCGAGGCGGACAACATCTCGGGCCCTTACGTTCCGCCGAGCCTGGGTCTCAACATACACGTGCAGAACGTCGAGACGCTGTACCTTGCGTACGTTCGCACTCTCACGCGGCATCTGAATCTCGAGCTCACGGTCGGCTATCCGCCGCTGACCAAGACGGAGGGCAGGGGACCCCCGACGGTGGGGTCGGTGCCCTACAACGGCCAGATCATCTCCACCGCCCGCTGGCTGTCGCCCACGCTGCTTCTCGAGTACGTGTTCGGGGATCCGAGCTCGCGCCTGCGGCCCTATGTCGGTGCCGGCGTCAACTACACCAAGTTCGCGTCCCGCCAATCGACGGCCGCGGGCAACGCGGCGAGCGGCGGCCCGACATCGATCTCGCTGCCGGTGTCG
This sequence comes from Steroidobacteraceae bacterium, assembly GCA_035545455.1. Lineage (GTDB taxonomy): Bacteria > Pseudomonadota > Gammaproteobacteria > Steroidobacterales > Steroidobacteraceae > 13-2-20CM-66-19. Next base: position 15,821 of record DASZYK010000510.1, on the reverse strand, counting down.
GTCGGGCCCACACTGACTGCGGGGCTGGCGTATCACCTGACCGGCCGCTGGCATCTCTACGCGTCGTACTCGGTGGCGAGAGTCAATACCAAGCTGACCGCGAACACGGCCGGGATCATTCGCACCTCGAACGTCCACTTCTGGCCGAATACGGTGGTGATCTCGGCAGGTTACTCCTTCTGACGCCGCCGGACGGCGCCTCCTCCCCGTCCAGGTCGTAGTTGAGCGGCCCGGTGGCGCGCGCCCTCGCGCGGCCGCCGCCGCCCCCATGCGGCCGCGGCACGTTCCCTGCGTGCCCGCCGTGCGGTATAACGAGAGCCCGACCAGCGGATCTCCAGACCGTGCCGACTCGAGAAGCTGCCCGCGCGACGTGAGAACCATGGGCTGCGCGCGCCACAACCGCATCAGCGGTCCGCCACTCCTGAGACGCTTCACGCGATCCGTGCGCATGCGGCTCGTTCCGGCGCTGCTCCTGGTGCTCGCGGTGCGGGCGCTCATTCCGCTCGGCTTCATGCCGGCCAGCGACGGATCGCTGTCACTGATGATCTGCCCGGCCGGCTTCCCTGCCGGGCTCATGCCGGAGTCGAAGGGCATGGCGATGCCCGGCGGCATGGCGATGCCGGGGGACCAGCACCCGGGCCATGGCGTCACCGACGACGGTTACTGCGCCTTCACCACGGGATTCAGCGCGGCTCCGCCGCCGTTGGCCGTCGCGCCGCTCCTCCTGCTGCTCGCCGTCATCGCCATCGTCTCCGTGACGGTGTCGCCGCCGGCCGGTGTCCGGCTCGTCCATCTTCCCCAGGCTCGCGCCCCTCCCGCCCGCGGCTGATCGCATCTCGTCCGCGGTTTCTCTCAACGGGAGAGTTCAGTGCCTGGAATCCCGGCTGGCTGCGCGCATGCGGCGCGCGGCCGCGCATTCATCCGTGGGGCGATCGGGCTCGGAGTGCTCGGCGTCGCCTTGCTTCTTGCCCCGGTGCGCAGCTCGGCTGCCGCATTCGGCAGCATCAGCGGCACCGTCCACAATGAAGACTCGAGGCCGGTCTCGGGAGCGCACGTGACGCTTCAGTCGGTTGCCTCCGGCTCAGTGCAGACGGCGAGGACTGACGCATCGGGTCGTTTCGATTTCCCTGACGTGGCGCTCGGTACCTACCGGCTCTCCGTGTCGCTGGAGGGGTTCGTCACCTCGACCCAACCGGTAACGGTCGAGCCCGGCTATTTCCCGAGGCCCCGCGTCCTGCTCCTGCGGGAGGCGCGGCTGGCCACGGTGACGGTGAGCGCGGCCGCGGAGCCGCTGCCGGTGGTGGCTTCGGTCACCCCGGTCACGCTCGTCAGTCAGCTGGACATTCAGCGCACTCCGGGGGCGGACCGCACCAACAGCCTGGCCATGATCACCGACTATGTGCCGGGGGCGTACGTGATCCACGACCAGCTGCACGTGCGCGGCGGACATCAGACGGCCTGGCTCATCGACGGAGTCGAGATTCCGAACACGAACATCGGCAGCAACCTCGGCCCGCAGATCGATCCCCAGGACATCGAGACGCTCGGCGCCGAGAGGGGCGGCTATCAGGCGGACGAAGGCGACCGCACCTACGGCATCTTCAACGTGATCCCGAAGAGCGGCTTCGGCCGCAGCAGGGAGGGGGTGCTCGATGTGAGCGCAGGCAACTTCGGCCAGACCAACGATTACCTCAGCGTCGGCAGCCACACGGGCAGATTCGCGTACTACGCGAGCATCGATGGCAACCGCAGCAATCTCGGGATCGAGACGCCGGTGCCGCAGGTGATTCACGATGCGCAACGGGGCTACGGCGGCTTCACGAGCCTGATCTACCGGCCGGGTGCGCGCAATGAGTTCCGCCTCGTCGCACAGTCCCGCGCGGATCAGTACGAAGTGCCGAACGCGCCCGGGAACGTGATGGATGACGTGCAGCGCGAGGCGGATACCTTCGCTGTGCTCTCCTGGGTGCATACCTTCCCGGCGCATGCCGTGCTCACGAGCTCGCTGCTCTACCACGACAATCGCGCGAACTACGACGGGGGCCGCAACGACATGCCGCTCAGCACCACGGACCGGCGCACCTCCAGGTACGAGGGCGGCCAGGAGGATCTGCGGCTGCACTTGCGCCGCAACGACCTCGATATCGGGCTCTTCGGCTTCGCCCAGCAGGACCACGAGATCTTCCGCCTGCTCTTCAACGACGGCGGCGCGCCGCCAACCGCGCCGCTCGCCGCGGCGATCCGGCCGACCGGCGGTCTCGTGTCGGCCTATCTGCAGGACACCTTCCATCCCGTCCGCTGGCTGTCGCTCTCGGCGGGCGTGCGCCAGACGCATTTCCGCGGCAATGTCACCGAGAACGCCACCGATCCGCGCTTGGGCGCATCGGTGGTGCTGCCGCGGCTCGATTGGGTGCTCACGGCTTTCTGGGGCAGGTACTACCAGGCGCCGCCGCTCGCGACGCTGTCAGGGCCTCTCATTCAATACGCATCGAGCGGTGACACCGGGTTCCTGCCGCTGCGCGGCGAGCGCGATACGGAACGCCAGCTCGGGCTCACGATTCCGGTGAGGGGCTGGAGCATCGAGGCCGATTACTTCGTCAATCAGGCGACGAACTTCTTCGATCATGACGCGATCGGCAACTCCAATATTTTCCTGCCGCTGACCGTGCAGGGCGCCCGGATCCGGGCCTACGAGCTCACCGTGCGCTCGCCGCCGCTCTGGCGCTACGGGCATGCGCACCTGGCCTTCTCCAATCAGACGGCCGATGGCTTCGGCGGCATCACCGGGGGGCTCACCGAGTTCGAGCCCGGCTCCAGCTATTTCGCCCTCGATCACGACCAGCGCAACACCCTGAATGCCGGCATCGACGCCAATTTGCCACGGCGGTTCTTCGCCTCGGTGAACGTGTACTACGGCTCGGGGTTCGCCAACGGCGAGGCGCCGCCGAGCCACCTGCCGAGTCACGCGGAGCTGGATCTCGTGGCGGGCAGGATGTTGAGCCGCGATCTGACCGTCTCGGTCACGGCCCTGAACGTCACCAACCGCCACCTGCTCACCGACAACAGCCTGACCTTCGGCGGCGTCCACTGGAACAAGCCGTTTCAGGTCTATGCGGAGCTGCGGTACCGGTTCCATTATTGAGCTTGCCCGGATGTAATAACCCGTTATAATGGCGGGCATGAAGATCAGATTGCGCCGCATCGGCAATTCCCTCGGCGTGCTGGTGCCCAAGGCCACGCTCGAGGCCTGGGGAGTGGGTGAGGGCGATGACCTGGAACTCGATGAGCACGGCATCCGGCCCCCTCGCCGCGGCGGCTTTTCGCATCAGCAGCTGGATGATCTGAGGCTGAGTCTCTCGCTGGCCGTCATTCGCAGGCACACGGCGCGCGAGATACGCGCCAAGATCCTGGCCAATCTGCACAGGTGGAAGCGGCAGGACTCGTGGGTCTCCGCCTACGACGAGTGGCAGCATATTGCCCGCGATGAGGACGATGGCGCGCTCTTCGAAGCGATGTTGGGAAGCGACGAGAACGCGCTTCGGTTGCGGCAGTCGATGCCCTACGTTGGACTCCTCTCCCAACAGGAAGTCGGAAAGTTGTACGAAGAAGCAGGCATCGATTTCGCCGCGGCTGCCGCGGGCTGACGCACTTACAACCATCCCTTGGCGCGCGCCAGGCGGGCGGCTTCGATGCGGTTGGCGGCGCCTAGCTTGTTGATGGCTTCCGAGAGATAGTTGCGCACCGTGCCTTCGGAGAGGCACAGCTCCGCGGCGATCTCGGCGCTCGAGCGGCCTTCCCCCGCACGCCAGAGGATCTGCCGCTCGCGCTCGGTGAGCGGGTCGGGCTCGCTGTTCCAGGCCTCGGCGGCGAGCTCGGGGTCGATGACCCGCTGTCCCCGGTGCACGCGCCGCACGGCGTCGGCGAGCTCCGCGGACGGGCGATCCTTGAGCAGGTAGCCTTTCGCGCCGGCATCCATTGCCCGGCGCAGATAGCCGGGGCGGGCGAAGGTGGTCAGGATGATCACCCTGACCTGCGGGCAGCGGTCGCGCACCTCCGCGGCGAGCGTCAGGCCGGTCATCTCCGGCATCTCGATGTCAGTGACCAGGACGTCTGGCTCGTGCGCACCGAGCGCGGCGAGAGCGGCACGGCCGTTGGTTGCGCGCGCACACACCGTGATGTCGGGCTCCGTCTCGAGCAACGCGGCGAGGGCGCCCAGCACCATGGCCTGATCTTCCGCGATGGCGACCTGGATCTTGGCCATCTCAGGCGCCCGCCCGCGCGGGAATGTCCACCGTCAGGCGCGTGCCATGACGGGAGTCGATCTCGAGACGCCCGCCCAACGCCTCGACGCGCTCGCGCATGCCCCGCAATCCGTTGCCTTCGCGTGCGACGGCGCCCCGTCCATCATCGTGCACCGATAGACGCGTGCTCCCGCTGTCGGCCGCCAGCTGCAGTCGGCAGGTCGTGGCGCCGGCGTGCCGCAGGATGTTGGTGACGGCCTCGCGCAGCACCAGGGAGAGCACGGATTCGTGCGCCGGCTCGAGGCGCACGCTCTGCGCCTGCGACTCCAGCCTGACGCCCGCCGCCTCCAGGGTCCGGCGGGCACGGGCGATTTCAGCGGCGATGCCCTCGGCCCGGTAGCCGCGGATCGCCTCGCGGACTTCGGTGAGCGCCTGGCGCGAGATCTTCTCCACCTCGTCGATCTCACGCCGCGCGCGCTCCGCGTCAGTGCCGATGAGCTTGCCCGCGAGCTCCGACTTGAGCACGACGACCGAAAGGGTGTGGCCGAGGACATCGTGCAGATCCCGCGCGATGCGCTCGCGCTCGGCTACCTTGGCGAGATGCTCGATCTGCTCCTGCGCGAGACTGAGGCGCTGGTTGGCCCCCGTCCGCAGCGCGGCGATGAGGTTGCCGGTGCCGACGGACGCGGCAAGGAGCGACATCGTTCCCCATGCCCACGGATTCAGGTGCAGCAGCGCGCCTGCCGCCGCTGAAGTGAGCGCTGCGCCGACGATCGCCCCGATGGCAACGGTGAGCGACCTCGTCATGTACGCCGAGAGGGCGGCGACGTAGATGAGCATTCCGCCGCCTGCGCTGGGATTCGTCGGGTAGCTGACGCAGCCGAGGATGGCCAGTGCGAGCAGCAGCGCCGCGCGCAGCCGTGCCGAGCGCACCCAGAACACGAGCACGTAGATCGTGAGGAAGCAGGCATACAGCGCCGCGAACACGAGCCAACCGCGGCGCGAGCCGTGCTGCAGCGGATCACTGAAGAAGAACGCGGAGTAGATCAGCCACAGAAGGTTGATCGGCCGCCATCCATGCTTCGCGGGCAGGAGCGAGCCGCGGCCGGGCTCGGCCTCCGGGCGCTCGCAGTCACAGGCGGTGTCGATCATCGGGCGTTGGCCTCCCTGCGGGGGAAATTAATCGAGCCCGCCGCCACCAGCAACAGCGCGCAGGCGCCGTGCACCGCCCAGTGGAGGCCCGGGCCGCCCGCTGGCGCAAGGCCGAAGGCCGCGAGCGCCAGTTGAGCGAAGTGGCCGGCCGGCGGCGCGCGCGTCAGGGCCTCGAGCCATTGCGGCAGGTCGCGTACCGGCATCCCGAAGCCGGACGCCAGGGACAGCGGTAGAGCGAGCAGATGGAGGATCACCGGTCCCGCGCCGGGCGCGATCAGCAGGGCAATCAGGAATCCCATGGCAGCGAAGGGGATGGCGCCGCCGAGCACGACACCCGCCACGGTTGCCGCCTGCGCGCCTGCGATGCTGATCCCGCCGAACGCCGTGGCGGACGCCATGAGCGCGCTTGCGATGATCAGGCCGAATGCGGCGCAGGTCACCGTCTTCGCGCCGAGCGCGGCGACCCGCGGCAGGGGAGCCGCTCGCCCGAGGTCGAGCCGGCTCTGGGGGCGCTCGAGCGCGAGACCGATCCCGAGGAGACACGCCGAGACGACACCGAGGCAGGCGATCGGCGCGGCGAGGGAAGCGGATAGCGTCATCGACATGGCTCGTCTCCTGCCGCCTCGCGGTCTTGGGGCGGCGGAGGCAGGATGCTGTATACGCGCGTCCGGTCCCAGTGCAGCGCGTCACCGGTGCGGGGTGACATGTGTCATGAGGGCGCATTACCATGCCCGCACATGAGGATCTCCGGAGTACCCTACCGCACGATCTGGCCGCTCGAGTCCGGGGCCGTACGGGTCATCGATCAGTCGCGCCTGCCATTCGAGCTCGTGACGGTGGATCTGAAGACGCTCGAAGACGCGGCCCGCGCGATCAAGACCATGGTGGTGCGCGGTGCTCCGCTCATCGGTGCTACCGCCGCGTACGGGCTGGCGCTCGCATTGCGTGCCGATGCCTCGGACCGGCGAATCGAAGAGGCGGCCGGGGTCCTTCAGGCGACGCGTCCCACCGCGGTCAATCTTGCGTGGGCATTGGCGCGAGTGCGCAGCGTCATCGCGCAGCTCGGTCCCGGGCAGCGCTTCGAAGCGGCATTCCGCGAAGCCGGTAACATCTGCGAAGCCGACGTCGAGCAGTGCCGATCGATCGGCGCTCATGGGCTGGAGATCATCCGACGTCTGGCAAAGCCGTTGGCTCGCCGCGTCAACATACTTACCCACTGCAACGCTGGGTGGCTCGCGTGCGTGGACTGGGGCACGGCACTCGCGCCGATCTACATGGCGCACGATGCCGGAATCCCGGTCCATGTCTGGGTGGACGAGACGCGGCCCCGAAATCAGGGCGCATCGCTCACCGCGTACGAGCTCGGCGCGCATGGTGTGCCTCACACCGTGATCGTCGACAACCTGGGCGGTCTTCTCATGCAGCGCGGCGAGGTCGACATGGTCATCGTCGGCAGCGATCGCACGACCGCCTGCGGCGACGTCTGCAACAAAGTCGGAACCTACTTGAAGGCGCTGGCGGCGCAGGACAACGATGTGCCGTTCTACGCGGCGTTGCCCGTCAGCACCATCGACTGGAGCCTCGAGAGCGGCTCGCAGATCGAGATCGAAGAGCGGTCGGCCGCGGAAGTGACGGAAGTGCAGGGTAGAACGGCCGCGGGCGGGATCGGCAGCGTCAGGGTCGTCCCGGACGGCAGCGCGGCGCTCAATCTCGCCTTCGACGTGACTCCCGCGCGCCTCGTCACCGGCATCATCACCGAGCGCGGAGTCTGCCGGGCGAGCCGCGACGGACTGCTCGGCCTCTACCCGGAGCGGCGTCGCAGCGCATGAGCGCCAGCGGATCGCAACCGGATCCGATGCTGCGCGCCGCGGTCATCGCCGGCTGCCGCGAGCTGACACGTCTCGGTCTGACCTACGGCACGTCGGGCAATGTCAGCGTGCGCCGCGACCCGGGCGGATTCTTCGTCAGCCCGACCGGTGTTGCGTACGAGACGCTCGAGCCGGAGGACGTCCCGTTGGTGACGCTGGAGGGCTCCTGGTACGGCCGCCGCCGCCCCTCGAGCGAGTGGCGATTCCACCGGGACATCATGGCGGCCCGCGCGGATGTCGGGGCCATCGTGCACGCTCATTCACGGCATGCAACGGCGCTCGCCTGCACCGGACGCGGCATTCCCGCATTCCACTACATGGTGGCCGTTGCCGGCGGAACGGATATTCGCTGCGCGCCATATCACACTTTCGGCACGCAGGAGCTGTCGGATGCCGCGCTGACGGCTCTCGAGGGCCGCAAGGCGTGTCTTCTCGCCCATCACGGCATCATCGCGGTCGGCGCCGATCTCGCCGCCGCGTTGAAGCTGGCGGGCGAGGTGGAGAGCCTCGCCGCGCAATACTGCACCGCGCTCTCCCTGGGCAACGTCGGCCTGCTCGATGACGCGCAGATGGCTCGCGTCGTGGAGAAATTCCGGACCTACGGCCGTCAGGACGTCGCCGATCCCGCGCTCGAGGCGCGCGGACAGGAGCTGCCGCCCCGAGCGGGCTGAGTCCTGCCGGGCTTTCCCACCCCCGCGCAATGGGTTAAGGTGCGCCCGCATCGGGGGTCACCAGCAAATCACATCATGAAAACGGCAGCACCCGCCGGCGCTTCCGGGCACGGCGAGTTCACTCTGCGCGGGCTCGTCATCGGAGTGATCATCACTCTGGCGTTCACGGCCGCGAACGTCTACTTCGGCCTCAAGGCCGGCATCACTTTCTCCACGTCGATTCCCGCGGCCGTCATCTCGATGGCCATCCTGCGCGGCCTGAGCGGCGCGACGATGCAGGAAAACAACATCGTGCAGACGGTGGCCTCGGCCGCCGGCACGCTCTCCAGCATCATCTTCGTGCTGCCGGGGCTCGTGATCGTCGGCTGGTGGACGGGCTTTCCGTTCTGGATCTCGTTCGCGGTGTGCGCGACCGGCGGCATCCTCGGCGTTATGTACACGATCCCGCTGCGCCGCGCGCTCGTCACGCAGTCGGATCTGCCGTATCCGGAGGGTGTCGCCTGCGCGGAAGTGCTCAAGGTCGGCAGCGGCGCCGAGAGGAACGAGGACGCCGGCAAAGTCGAGGCGGGCGGCGCCGGCCTGAAGGCCGTGGTGTGGGGCTCGATCGTCTCGGCGGCGTTCTACGTCATCGTGCAGACCCGCATTTTCGCCAGCGACGTGGCACGCTACTTCCGTGTTGGCGGCAGTGAGAGCGCCACGGGCTTCGACTTCTCGCTGTCCTTCGCGCTCTTCGCCATCGGCCATCTGGTCGGGCCCGCCGTCGGAATAGCGATGCTGGTGGGCGCCGGAATTGCCTGGGGATGGGCGATTCCGCACTTCACCGCGATCCATCCCGCCGCGGGTGCCGCCGCGGATGTGGCGCAGGCTGCGTGGAATCACTATGCCCGCTATATCGGGGCAGGCGCCATCGGCGTTTCCGCGATCTGGACGCTCGGTACGCTGGTCAGGCCCGTGCTGGCGGGGCTTGCGGGTGCCATGGCCGCCGCACGCGTGCGCAAGGCAGGGCAGGCGCATACGCTGCCACGGACGGAGCAGGACATCCCGATCGGCACGGTGACCCTGGTCTCACTCGTGTGCCTCGTGCCGGTGGCGTGGCTCTTCTGGTATTTCGCGCGGATCAGCGGCCTGGGGTCGCACGTGTGGATGCTCACGGCGGCCGGCGTGATCTTCGTCGTGGTCGCAGGATTCCTCATCTCCACCGTCTGCGGCTACATGGCGGGCCTCATCGGCGCATCCAACAGCCCGCTCTCGGGAATCGGCATCCTGTCCGTGGTCATTTTCGCGCTCTTCCTCGTGTTCCAGGTGAGGGCGGCTCTGCCGGCCGACGCGGGCAAGGCGCTCGTGGCGTTCTCGCTCTTCGTGACCGCGGTGGTATTCGCCGTCGCCGCGATCGCGAACAACAACCTGCAGGACCTCAAGACCGGCCAGCTGGTCGATGCGACGCCCGCAAAGCAACAGTGGGCACTCGTCGTGGGCGTCATCGCGGGCGCCCTCATCATTCCGCCGGTGCTCAATGTCGTCAATCACGCCTATGGATTTCTCGGCGCGCCCGGCGTCGATCCGGCGCACGCGCTGCCGGCGCCGCAGGCGGGGCTCATCTCGGCCCTGGCGCAGGGCGTCATCCAGAACAACATCCCGGTCGGCCCGCTGGAGCTGGGCGCTCTCATCGGCGCCATCTGCATCGCCTTCGACGTGGTGCTGCGCCGCGCGGTGAAGGGAGCGTGCCTGCCGCCGCTCGCGGTGGGACTGGGGATCTACCTGCCGACCATGAGCACGCTCATGATCGTCGTGGGCTCGATCGTCGGCTGGCTGTTCAACCGCCGCGCCGCCCGCGGGCCGAGGCCCGAAGCCGAGCAGCAGCTCGGTACGCTGCTTTCCTCCGGCCTCATCGTCGGCGAGGGCCTGCTCGGCGTCGTCTTTGCCTTCATCGTCGGCTTCTCCGGCAATCCGGCGCCCATCGCGCTCGTCGGCGCGAGTTTCGAGTCGGCCTCGGTCTGGATCGGCGGCGTGGCGTTCGCCGTGATCGTCTGGCTCCTCTACCGCTGGATCACGCGTCTCGCGCGGGAATGAGCTAGCCGGCCGCGCGGCTGCCGTGTCCGCTGACCTCCGCGCCGGTGCCCTCCGCCAGTGCGGCGTATGAGAACACGGCGAGCGCCCCGAACGCGCCCATCAGCACGAGCGCCAGGCGGAAATCGAACGGCGCCAGGCGGGCGGCGTGGCGCAGCAGGCGGCTGAAGTTGAGCAGCAGCGCCGCGAGAGCGACGCCCACGCCGGCCGCGATCTGCTGCGTGAGCGAGGAGAGGATGCTCGCCGGCGAGCGCTCCTCGGGACCGATCTCGGCGAAGGTCGTAAACGTGAGGGCGGTGAACTGCATCGAGCGGCTCGCCCCGGCGAGGAGAAGGATGGCGCCGGTGAGCAGGGTCGGGAGTCCCGGGGAGATCAGCGCGCAGGCGGCGATGCCCGCGGCCGCGATCACTCCGTTGACGACGAGGACCTTGCGCATTCCGAAGCGCCTGACGATCGGGTTGGTCGCCGTCTTCATGAGGAGATTGGCCAGCATGTAGACGAGGAGGAGCAGACCCGCATCGAGCGGCGAGAGGCCGAATCCGACCTCGAGCATGAGCGGCAGGAGGAAGGGCGTCGCGCTGATGGCCGCGCGCGAGATCCCGCCGCCGGCGACGCAGGCGACGAAGAACGCGTGCCGCCGCAGCGGATCGAGACTCACGACGGGCCCGGGCACGGAGGCGAGGTGCCGCAGCGCGAGGGTGCCGGCGACCGCGGCCGCGCCCAGGAGCGCGACCGTGGTTGCTGCCTGGATGCGCTCGCCGCCCGCGAGATCGAAGCCGTAGGTGAGGCAGCCTATGGCGACAGCCAACAGCAGGAACCCGGTGGCGTCGAACGACGAGCGCGCCTCGCCGCGGCGGTTCGGAATCATGGCGAGCGCGAGCGCGATGGCCGCGACGCCGAACGGCAGATTGATGTAGAAGATCCAGCGCCAGGAAACGGCCGTCGTGATGAAGCCGCCGAGCGGCGGCCCGATCACCGGCGCGAGCAGCGACGGCCAGACCAGGGTGGAGAGGGTCTGCATGAGCTCCCGCCTGTCGCTGTTGTGCAGCACGATCATCCGACCCACCGGCGACATCATGGCGGCCGTGCCGCCCTGCAGCAGGCGCGCGGCAATGAAGGTGCCGAAGCCGGGTGCGATGCCGCAGCCCATCGAGGCGACGGTGAAGAGCCCGATCGCGGCGCAGAAGAGATTGCGCGCGCCCATGCGGTCCGCGAGCCAGCCGCTCGCCGGGATGCACACGGCCGCCGCGAGCGCGTACGCGGTGATGCCCTCGCTCATGCGGCTGGCGCTCGTCGCGAAGCTCTGCGCCATCGCGGGCAGCGCCGTCACGATGATCGTGCCGTCGAGATTCTGCATGAACTGCGCGCAGGCCACGATGAGCGCAATCCGCATCGAGGGCTGCGCGACCGCGGCCCTGAGCTCACGTAACGGGGACATCCGTCCATTGTAGTGGAGCGCGTGCCGGGCCCGCGACGGGCGGAGCCGCAGCGGCCGTTGTGTGCGGCGTGCATCTCGCGCCGCGCCCGGCATGGATTCGAATGGGGCACGCCGTCATGAGGCGGCCGCCCCTCCCGAGCGAGCCGAGGGCGGCGCCCGCGCCGCCCGCCCGCGACTCATTGCCCGCGCGGCGAGCCGCCGATCTCCGCCGCCATCCGGTCGGCAAGCTGGCCGAGGAGGGTGCTCATGGCGGTGGCCTGGCCTTGCGCCGTGGCCGGCGCAGCGGTGGTGAGATGCACCGAGCGGTGCAGCACGGGGTTGGTTTGCGTGCCCTCGAGCAGCGTCCAGTCGGCATCGAGCACGACTTCGCCGCCCTGCGGCTGGAAGGTGAGGATCTCGACGACGAGGCCGCGAGCGTTCCGCGGCGCCGGCGACTCCGGCGCGATCACCATCCCGGAGGGCATGCGGCTCGCCAGGTCCTGAGTCAGCACCTTGCGGATCGTCTCACCGAGGTCCCCGGCCCACCGGTCCTGGGAGGAGATCTCGAGCTGCGAGTCGCTCTCGCCGCGCACCATCGAGTTGCGATCGAGCGCCGGCGGAATGTGCACGGCGTCGATCTTGACCGGCTCGCTCTTCGCGCCTGCGCCGCTCCCCGCTCGGGCGGGGCCGGCGCTCGAGGCGACCGGATCGAGCGTGAAGAAGTGCGTCGGCGGACTCGAGGCGCAGCCCGTGAGCGTCAGGGTGAGGAGCAGGGGGATCAGCCGGTGTTTCATTGCGTTTCTCCTCCGCGTCCGTGGATGAGCGCCTCCGGGTGCCGGTCGAGGTAGTCGGCGAGCGAGCGCACCGCGCGCGCGGCCTCGGTGATCTCCTGTATGGTGTTGGCCAGCCCGTTCTGGGTGGCGGTGCCGCTCACCATGCGGTCGGCCGATTTCGCGGTCTTGTCGAGGTCGGCCGCCGCCAGGCGCAGGCTCCTGGTGACGGCGGTGAGCTGCGGTCCGGCTTTCGCGGTCACTTGGCGGATCTGCTTCAGCGCCGCGTCGAGCTGCACGATCGCATCCTGCAGTTTCGGCGAGGAAGTCAGCGTGTCGATGTGTTGCGTGATCTCCAGGGCATTCTGCGCGATGCGCTCGATCGGCACCTTGTTGATGCGGTTGACGATGCCGGAGATGCCGCCTCCCGAGGCCACCGGGATCTGCGGCAGCCCGTTGTCCGCCTGGAGCGGTCCGGACGCCTTCGTGCCCGGCACGATCTGCAGACTGACCCGGTAGCTGCCGACGAGCGGCGGATCGCGGGTGAGCCGCGCACGCATGCCTTCGCCGATGAGACGCTCGATCTCGGCGGAGACCTGCTCGGCGCTCGGCGCGGCGTGGGCGCCCTTGACGTGAAAGAGTGACGGATAGATCGCCAGCGTCGCGGGAGTCGAGATCGCACCCGTCGCCGGATCATAGGCGAAGCCGACATCGCGCACCTCTCCCACCGTGAAGCCGCGCAGGGTCACGCGGTCGCCCCCCGAGAGCGCGCCCGCCTCGTTGTCGAGCGAGATCGCATAGAGGATCGGCCGCTCGCCGGCCGACGGCGCGACCGGCTTGCTCTCGAGCCCGAGGAAGTGCCGCGCCTTGCCGCCGGGGCCCGGATCCATGACGATGCTCGGGCCCGAGAGGAGCGAGCCGATCGACGACAGATTGCTGAGGGAGGGGCTCGCGCCCTTCAGCCAGAAGCGCGTACCCGTCCTCAGGAATCTCACCGCCTCCTCATCGATGGATGCGGTCACGGTCACCGCGGAGCCGTCCTTGGTGAGCTCGATGCCGGTCACATGACCGACCTGCGTGCCCCGCAGGAGGACGTCGGTGTTCTGCTGCTTCATGCCGTGAGCGTCGGTGAAGCGGATGGTGATGCTGGTGCCGCCGGCGAGGAGCTCGCGGGCGCCCAGCCAGATCACGACCAGAAGCGCCGCGATCGGAATCGCCCAGATCCAGCCGGGCCACCAGCCGTGCCGCACGCCGGCCTGGACGCGCTCGGGACTCGCCGAGCCCTCGCGCGCGGCTTCATCCGGGCGCCCGCTCATGGCGCTGCGCTCCCGGCGACGTCCCACATGAGGCGCGGATCGAAAGTCACCGACGCCACCATGGTGAGGAAGGTCATCAACATGAAGGCCGTCGCGCCCCAGCCCGCCTGCTCGTTGCCGAGCGAGCCGAAATGGATGAGCGGCACGAAGAACACGATGGCGAAGGGATCGGTCTTCGACCAGCGGCCCATCTCCGCCACCAGGCGCAGCACGCGCGTCTTGGTGACGAGGTGACGCCGCGAGCCGCGCCACACCGACAGCACGCACCAGCCGATCGCGAAGATCTTCGCCGCCGGAGTGAGAATGCTGGTGCAGAAGATGAGGGCGCCGAGCGGATACAGGCCGCTTTTGAAGAGGTCGCGCACGCCCGTCATGATGGTGTAGTGCACCGTCTGGCCGAGGTGGTTCGAGATGTTCATCGGGTAGAGATTGGCCGGGAAGATGAGCACCAGCGCCGCGATGAGGAGCGCTGCGGTCCAGGCCACCGCGTCGAGCTTGCGCACCCGCAGCCGCGCGCCGCAGCGCGGGCAGCGCTCGCCCTCCCGCGACACCGGCTGCACCAGGTCGCAGGTCGTGCACCCCAGCACCGGCTCGCCCGGGGCGCGGTGCGTCTCGCCGCCGATCGCGCGCCACACCGTGCGCGTATCCAGGGTCGCGCGCGAGAGCATCGTGAGGAACGCGGCGGCGATGAAGCACGCGCCGCCGAGCTCGATGGTGACCCGCGCCTGATCGATGTTGATCAGACGGTAATAGCCCACGCATCCCGCGAGCAGATAGACATCCAACATCGCCCACGGGTCGAGCCACGTGGACCAGCGGAATGCGGCGCCGAGCCAGGCCGGGCGGCGCCCGAGCCTCAGCGCCGCGAGCACCGCCGAGAGCAGTCCGAAGCGCGCGAAGGGCAGGATGATGACGAAGAGCGCGCTCAGTCCGGCGAGGAAGATCCAACCCCGCCCCCAGAGCTGCGCGACGCCGGCGGCGGTGACGTTCTGCGAGTGGATGCTGAAGATGTCCACCCGCAGCAGCGGCAGCACGTTCACCGGCACGAGCAACAGCAGGGTTGCGAGCGAGCACGCGAGGGCCGCCCCGATGCTGCGGCCGTTGGTCTTCTCGAGGTCAGTGCGGCAGCGGATGCAGACGGCCGTGTCACGCCGCAGCAGCCGCGGAATTTCTTCCAGAGTTCCGCAATCGGGACAGGCGATGGTCACGCCGTCTGCGAGTAGCAACACTGATACCCGCCGGCCGCGCACCGCCGAGGCCGCGCCCTGGCCATTGACTTTTGGCCGACATCACTTCAACAATGCCTGCCGCTCGGCGCCTTGGGAATGCCGGGGGGAATGGGATGCAGCCGTATCTTCTCGCTCCGCACGTGTATCCGTGCGTCAGCGGGCAACACGTGGTCCTGATGGACCTCGAGCGCGACAAGTACGTCGCCGTCGCGCCCGCGCAGAGACTCGCCGGCTGGGTCCGCGGTTGGCCCGTTGGGGCGGCGCCCGGGGAGACATCCCGCGGCGGCAACAGCGATGCGGATGCCCTCGTATCGCAGATGCTCGCTCACGGGATGCTCGTGACCGATCCGCACGTCGGCAAGCCGGCGGTCCCCGTCACCACCCCGCGTCCGCAGCGGAGCCTGGTGGAGTTCGATCTCGACGCGCGCCCGCGAGCGGGCGCCGCGCAGCTGGGGCGCTTCGCCGGGAGCTGCCTGCGGGCGCAGCTCTCCCTGAAGCTGCGCCCCATCCAGTCGATCGTCGAGGGCGTGCGCGAGCGCAAGGCCCGGCCGGCGCCCGGCTCGCCGCGGGAGGCCGATCCTGCGCGCCTGCGCTCGCTGGTGACCGCGTTCGCGCGGCTGCGGCCTCTTTTCTATACCTTGCGGTCCCACTGTCTGCTCGACTCGCTGACGCTGCTGCACTTCCTCGGCGGCGAGGGGATCCATCCGGACTGGGTGTTCGGCGTCAAGACCGAGCCGTTCGATGCCCACTGTTGGATCCAACAGGGCGACACCCTCCTCAACGACGTCCCGGACCGGGTGCGGCAGTACTCGCCGATCCTCGTCGTGTAGCCGGGCATGTTCCGTTACGTCGCCTTCGTCTGGAACGAGCGGGACGCTGCAGCCCGGGAATCGGCGCGCGCGCTCCTGCAGCGGCAGTCCGCCGCCGGGCAGGACTGGCACGTGGCGCTTCGCGGCAGTGGAGTGGAGGTGCGCTGCGCGCGGTCGGGCACGGACTCGAGCATCGCCTATGAGCTGGCCGAGGACGGCGGCGTCGTGCTGGGGAAGCTCTTCGCGCGCTCGCAGGAGGGTTTCTCGACGGAGGCTCCGCG
>DASZYK010000509.1:0-6747 GCA_035545455.1 Steroidobacteraceae bacterium | reverse complement strand
CACCGCGCGTTCTCGCTGCTCATTTTCAACGACCGCGGCGAGCTGCTGCTGCAGCGTCGCTCGGCGGGCAAGCGGCTGTGGCCGAACTACTGGTCGAACAGCTGCTGCAGCCACCCGCGGCGGTCCGAGAGCATGGACGCGGCGATCCACAGGCGGCTGTACGAGGAGCTGGGGCTCGCGTGTCCGCTGCAGTTCCTCTTCAAGTTCCAGTACCAGGCGCAGTTCGACAGCGTCGGGGCGGAGCACGAGCTGTGCTCGGTGTTCATCGGCCGCAGCAGCGGCCGGGTGCGCATCGACCACAACGAGATCTCGGACTGGCGTTGGGTGGGCGCGGAGGAGCTCACCGCGGAAATGCGGGGCGCGGGCGCTCGGCGCTTCACGCCCTGGTTCACGATGGAGTGGGAACGGATTTGGCGGGATCACCGGCCGGCGCTGCATGCGCTACAGTCGCGGCGCGCCGGGCATTGCGGGGACCTCGAGCTGAGCTGATTCCCGGCCACTTGACGGGCCGGAGGCCGGCCGCATCGCGGCCGGCAAACACACTAGGAGCCGGATTTTGGGTATTCCACTGATTCAAAAGTACCGCGTGGCGAGCTACATCCTCGGGAAGAAGTTCCGCGGGGAGAGGCGCTATCCGCTGGTGCTCATGCTGGAGCCTCTGTTCCAGTGCAATCTCGCCTGCGCCGGCTGCGGCAAGATCGACTACCCGAAGGAGATCCTGCAGAAGCGGGTATCCGTGGAGGACGCGCTGCGCGCCGTCGATGAGTGCGGGGCGCCGATGGTCTCCATTCCCGGAGGCGAGCCGCTCATCCACAAGGAGATGCCGCAGATCGTGGCCGGGATCGTCGCGCGCAAGCGCTTCGTCTATCTCTGCACCAACGCGATCCTGCTCGCCAGGCACATCGACGAATACCGGCCCTCGCCCTATCTCACCTTCTCGGTTCACCTCGACGGCAACCGCGAGCGGCACGACGAGTCGGTATGTCAGGAGGGCGTGTTCGACAAGGCGGTCGCGGCCATCGAGCTCGCGCGCTCGAAAGGATTCCGGGTGACCGTCAACTGCACGCTGTTCCAGAACGAGAAGCCGGCGGAAGTGGCCGACTTCTTCGACATGGCCCAGTCGCTCGGTGTGGAGGGCATCACCGTCTCTCCCGGCTACAGCTATCAGCACGCGCCGCGGCAGGACGTGTTCCTGGGGCGCAGCGCCAGCAAGCAGCTCTTCCGGGCGATCTTCAAGCTCGGCCGCGAGCGCGGCGCGCGCTGGCCTTTCAACCAGTCCTCGCTCTTCCTGGACTTCCTGGCGGGCAACCAGACGTATCAGTGCACGCCGTGGAGCAATCCGACCTACAACATCTTCGGCTGGCAGCGGCCGTGCTATCTGCTGACGGACGAGGGCTATGCCCCATCCTTCCGCGCGCTCATGGAGGAGACCGACTGGGAGAGCTACGGCGTCGGGCGAAACCGCAAGTGCGCCAACTGCATGGCGCATTGCGGCTTCGAGGGCACGGCCGTGGACGATACGTTCGCCCATCCGATCAAGGCGCTGAAGGTGGCGCTGCGCGGCCCGCGCGTGACGGGCCCGATGGCGCCGGAGCTGCCGTTCCTCTACGAGGATCGGCCGCCGCCGCCCGTGGCGGCAATCGCGCCCGCCGACATCAAGCGCGCCAGCCGCCAGGAGGAAGGCCGGCGTGCCAGCAGCCGTGCTTGACTCCTCGTTCGCCGCCCAGCTCGAGGCCTGGCGCCAGAGGAGGGAGGGGGCACTGGCCGCGCGGCTGCCGCGCGCCGACCAGACTCCGGAGAGACTGCACGCGGCGATGCGCTACAGTGTGCTCGGCGGCGGCAAGCGGGTGCGTCCGATCCTGCTGCTCGCCACCGCGCGCGCACTCGGGCTGACGGAGGATCAGGTGGAGGCCGCCGCCTGTGCCCTGGAGCTGGTGCATGTTTATTCACTGGTGCACGATGACCTGCCGTCGATGGATGACGATGATCTGCGCCGCGGGCGGCCAACGTGTCACAAGGCGTACGACGAGGCGACGGCACTCCTCGTGGGAGATGCGCTTCAGTCGCTCGCTTTCGAGCTGCTCGCCCGGGACCCGGCCATCCCCGCCGATCCGGCCATCCGCGTGCGCCTGGTGGAGATCCTGGCGCGCGCGATCGGCAGTCTCGGCATGGCGGGCGGCCAGGCGATCGACCTCGAGGCCGAGGGCCGCAAGCTCGCCATCGGTCAGATCGAGGAGATGCACTCCCTGAAGACCGGCGCACTGATCCGGGCGAGTGTCATGATGGGCGCGGCCTGCATGCCCGCGCTCGAGCCGCGGCTCGAGCAGGCGCTCGCCGGCTTCGCGGCTCCGATCGGGCTCGCGTTCCAGATCCAGGACGACCTGCTCGACGTGCTCTCCGACACCGCGACGCTCGGCAAGGCCGCGGGCGCCGACCGCGAGCGCGGCAAGCCCACCTATCCGGCGATCCTCGGCGTCAGCGCCTCGCAGGAGCAGGTTCGGCGCCTGCACGCGCAAGCCATGGAATCCCTGGCTCCCCTCGGCAGCCGCGCGGATGCGCTTCGCGGCGTGACCGACTGGCTGCTGGCCAGGCGCAATTGACCGGAGGCCAGAGGTCGTGGAATCCGTTTCCGGCATGTCCGATGAGGCTTACCAGGACGAGATCCTGCCGCACGTCTCGCGCACCTTCGCGCTGACGATCCCGCAGCTTCCCGCGGCGCTGCGCACGGCGGTGACGAGCGCCTATCTCCTTTGCCGCATCGCCGATACCATCGAGGACGAGCCAGCCCTCTCGGCCGCCGATACCTACATCTTCCTCGAGCGCTTCACCGCTGTCGTCAAGGGCACTGAGGATGCCGTGCGGCTCGCGCGCGACGTGGTGCCGCGACTCTCCGACCGCACGCTGCCCGCGGAGCGCGACCTCGTGGCCAACATGGAGCGCGTGATGCGTGTCGTGGGCCGTTTCGACGAGCGTCAGCGCGCCGCCATCCGCCGCTGCATCGAGGTGATGAGCCGCGGCATGCATCAGTTCCAGCGCACGGCCAGCCTGAAGGGCCTGGCGCGCTCGACCGACATGGACGCCTACTGCTACTACGTGGCGGGCATCGTGGGCGAGACGCTGACGGAGCTCTTCTGCGCCTATTCGCCGGCGATCATGCGTCACTACGCGGCGCTCTACGAGCTCGCGCCGTCCTTCGGGCAGGGCCTCCAGATGACCAACATCCTGAAGGATGTCTGGGAGGACCGCAGCCGGGGCGCCTGCTGGCTGCCCCAGGAAGTCTTCAGCCGTCACGGCGTCGATCTCGCGCAGCTCTCCCCGGAGCGCAGCGATGCGCGCTTCCATGCCGGCATGCTGGAGCTGATCGGGGTCGCGCACCGTCATCTTCGCAATGCGCTCACCTTCACGCTGCTCATCCCGGCAGAAGAGGCGGGCATCCGGCTCTTCTGCCTGTGGGCGCTCGGCCTCGCCGCGCTGACACTGCGCAAGATCCAGGCGAACCCGGGATTCACCGCCGGCGCCCAGGTGAAAGTCTCGCGCTCGGCGGTGATGATGACGCGCAGCCTCACGACACTCTCCGTGCGCAACGATCGGGCGCTGCAGCAGCTCTTCGAGCGGGCCGCGCGCGGCCTGCCGCTCGCGGACGGCCCGGTGCCGGCGATGCCGGCGGCGGTGCGCGCTCCGGCCGTGGACGAGATCGGTGCCTCGACGCGCCTCGGAGGGTCACTCCAGTGATGCCCGGCGCGGGAGCCGCCCCGTGTGAGTTTCCCGAGCCGCTCGCAGCGGCGGATGTCGCGAGCAAGCCGCGCCTCCTGGATCGGCTCGGTGAGGCGATCGCCGCGGCGCGGGATGCGCTGATCGGGCTGCAGGCGGCCGACGGACACTGGCTGTTCGAGCTCGAGGCCGACTGCACCATCCCGGCCGAATACATCCTGATGATGCATTATCTGGATGAGATCGAGCCCGGGCTCGAGCGCAAGCTCGCGGTGTATCTGCGCGAGCAGCAGGCCGATCACGGCGGCTGGCCGCTCTACCACGGCGGCGCGCTCGATCTGAGCTGCACCGTCAAGGCGTACTACGCGCTGAAGCTGGCCGGTGACGATCCCGACGCGCCGCACATGCGGCGGGCGCGCGATGCGATCCTGGCGAGGGGCGGCGCCGCGCACGTCAACGTCTTCACGCGGATCGCGCTCGCTCTCTTCGGCGAGATTCCCTGGCGGGCGGTGCCCTACATCCCCGTCGAGATCATGTTGATGCCGAAGTGGTTCCCGTTCCACATGGACAAGGTATCGTACTGGTCGCGCGCGGTCATGGTACCGCTCTTCGTGCTGTGCACGTTGAAGCCCGTGGCGCGCAACCCGCGCGGCGTGCACGTGCGGGAGCTCTTCACCATCCCGCCCGAGAATGAGCGCCACTACTTCCGGCTCCCGCGCCAGGGCAGGCTCCTCGCCCGGGTCTTCTTCGCCGTGGACCGGGTCGCGCGCTGCATCGATCCGCTGATTCCGGCGGCAATGCGCACAGCCGCGATGCGGCGCGCCGAGGCCTGGGTGCTCGAGCGGCTGAACGGCGAGGACGGGCTCGGCGCGATCTTTCCCGCGATGGTCAACGCGCTCGAGATGATGGTGCTGCTCGGCTATCCGGCGGATGACCCCCGCCGGGTCACCGCCAAGCGGGCACTGGAGAAGCTGCTGGTGATCCGCGGCGAGCGGGCGTATTGCCAGCCCTGCGTCTCGCCCGTATGGGACACCTGTCTCGCGGCGCTCGCGATGCAGGAGGCGGGCGACAGCCACGCGGTCCGCGCCGCCGTGCGCGCCCTCGATTGGCTCCTGCCCCGGCAGGTGCTGGAGGAAATCGGCGACTGGCGCGCACGCCGGCCACACGTGCGCGGCGGCGGCTGGGCCTTTCAATTCGGCAACGCGCATTATCCCGACCTCGACGACACGGCCGTGGTCGCCTGGGCGATGCATCAGGCGCAGCTGCCGGAGCGCTACGGCGCCTCCATCGAGCGCGCCCTCGACTGGCTGGTCGGCATGCAGAGCAGGAACGGCGGATTCGCCGCATTCGACGCCGATAATACTCATTACAACCTCAACTACATCCCTTTCGCGGATCACGGCGCGTTGCTCGATCCTCCGACGAGCGACGTCACCGCGCGGATCGTGGCCGTGCTGTCGCGCGCACGCCGGCCCCAGGACCGTGCCGCGCTCGAGCGCGCCATCGCGTATCTGCGGCGGGAGCAGGAGGCCGACGGCTCCTGGTTCGGCCGTTGGGGCACGAACTACATATACGGCACATGGTCGGTGCTCATCGCGCTGGAGCTCGCCGGCATTGCGCCCGAGGATCCCGCCGTGCGGCGCGCCGTGGCGTGGCTGCTCTCGCGCCAGAACCCCGACGGCGGTTGGGGCGAGAGCAACGACAGCTACGATCTGGAACAGTATCCGGACACTACGTTCGTCAGCACGCCGTATCAGACGGCGTGGGCGATGCTGGCGCTCATTGCCGCGGGCGAGTGCGCCTCGCCGGCGGTGAAGCGCGGCGTGGAGTATCTGCTGCGCTCGCAGGAGAGCAACGGGCTCTGGTCGCATGCGAGCTTCACCGCTCCCGGCTTCCCGCGGGTGTTCTATCTCAAGTATCACGGCTATTGCGCCTTCTTCCCGCTCTGGGCGCTCGCCGCCTACCGCCGCCGCACCGAGCCGCACCCGCCTTGAAGCCCATCGGCATCGTCTCGGCGCTCGCGGCCGAGGCGCGCACTCTGGGGCCTGCCGCCCGCCAGGGAGCGGAGCTTCGCCGGCTTGCGGATGGCGCGCTGTTGGCGGTGAGCGGCATGGGCGGCCCGGCCGCCGCGGCCGCCGCGCGCAGGCTGGTGCTCGCAGGGGCGACGGCGCTCGTGAGCTTCGGGATGGCCGGCGCTCTCGATCCGACACTGAGCTGCGGTGCGGTGCTGTTGCCGGAGGAGGTGACGGCATGGAATGGCGCCTCGGATGAGAGCGGAGCATCGGTGACGTCCCCGGAATGGCGGCGCAGGCTCATCGCCGCTCTGCCTGTGTCCTGCCTCGTATGCGGCGGCAAGCTCCTCACCGGCGAGCAGCCCATCGGGCACGCGGACGCGAAGGCGGCGGCCTGGCGGAAGACGGGCGCGGCAGCCGTCGACATGGAGAGCGCCTCCGTTGCGCAAGTCGCCGCACAAGCCGGCCTGCCCTTCATCGCGCTGCGGGTGGTCGTCGACACCGCTTCGGACGAGCTGCCCTCCGCCGTGATCGCGGCGAGCGGCGGCGGCGAGCTGCGGATCGGGCGGCTGGTCGCGGGTCTCCTGCGCGCCCCGGCGGATGTCGGAGCGCTGATTCGCCTCTCGGCCCGGTACCGCATCGCATGCCGTGTGCTCGCGACCCTCGCTCAGCCGGACTCGGCCGCGCGGCGCGCGCTCATCGGTGGACCCGGCGGGGAGACCGCATGAGAGCGTTGGTGACGGGCGCGACGGGATTCGTCGGCGCCGCGGTGGCGCGAGCGCTCCTCGGCGAAGGCTGGCAGGTCCGCGTGCTGGCGCGCAGCGGGTCGAGCCGCCGCAATGTCGCTTCCCTGCCGGTCGAGCAGGTCATCGGTGACCTGACGGACATGGCTTCCCTCGAGCGCGCGGTCCAGGGCTGCGAGGCGGTCTTTCATGTGGCCGCCGACTACAGGCTGTGGGCGCCCCGGCCGCAGGAGCTGTACCGCGCCAACGTCGACGGCACGGGTAACCTCATCGACGCGGCA
>DASZYK010000508.1:0-2873 GCA_035545455.1 Steroidobacteraceae bacterium | reverse complement strand
CGCCCCCACGCCCGCGCACCTCGATGTCGACCCGGTCTCTCTCCAGGAAAGCGGCCCGCCCCGCCGTCCGCGCGGCCGCCCGCCGGAGATCCTGAATGAGAGTCGGCAGATCGAATCCGTAGGCTTCGTGATTGCCCGCGCAGAGGAAGGCCCGACAGTCAAGATACCGCGCGGCAGCCTCTGCATAGGCGACGGCTTCTGGGCCCAGGTGGATGTCCCCCGCGAGCAGGAGCAGATCCACGCGGCTGGCTTTGAGGTCGCGGAGGTCGGGCCCCTGCTGAGGATGGCCCGGCTCGCCGAGCAGCTCGGCCCGGCGACGCAGGGCGTCGGCAACGCGCGAGGCGTCACCGCGCTGCGCTACGCGCTCGAGCCGCCGCCAGTAATCCGTCTCGAACTCGACGTGAAGGTCGCTCATGATGCCGACGCGGACCGTGTCCCCGGGCGTGACGCCGCTCTCGGAGGCGCCGTCGTCGCCGCGTCCCTCATCGCTTGTCGTGGTCATGGCGTCGTGAGCTCCTCGAAGCGGTCGTCGAGGTCGCGGTAGCCGTAGGGCTCGTGCATGTCGCAGAGCGTCAAAAGCCAGAGCCGGTCGCCGCGCAGCTTGCCGGGCGCGCCGCAGAAGAGGCAGGTCTGGAAGCTCCTCTCCTCGGCCTGCCGCACGAGAGGCGCAAGCCGCGCGAAGAGCGCCGAGGACGCGGGGGCACGAGCGTGCCCGGAGACGGGGGCGCCTCTGTCGCGGATGATGTCGACGCGCAGCGGCGCTCCGGAGAGATAGGCCCGCAGCCCGCCGAACTTCTCTTTGATCTGCGTGAACCTGGCGGCAGGCTTTTCCGCCTCCGCGAGCGCCGCGTCGATCTGTGCGCATAGCTCCTCGATGATCACGAGCCAGCCGGGCGGAATGTCGTGGCCCAGGTGGTCGCCCGCGAAGAGGTATGGATACCGGCGCTTGAGTGCGGCGACGCGGCGCTCGTGCTCGTCTCTGGTCATCACGCGAGCCTGTTCCGGTCGGTTGGCTTGTCCGGGTCGAGGCCCTGCGTGGCCCGCACCGCCTGCAGGAGCAGCGGGTACAGTTCTTCCGCCATCTGGTCGACGATCGAGCGCGCGACCGCAGCCGCCGTCTCGTCGCCGATGGTCTCGAAATCCGTCTCGAAGACGCGCTCGAAGGCGCGCTGCGTGCAGACGCCATAGAGCGCGATGGAGCCGTCGGGGCCGCGCC
Source organism: Steroidobacteraceae bacterium (assembly GCA_035545455.1). Lineage (GTDB taxonomy): Bacteria > Pseudomonadota > Gammaproteobacteria > Steroidobacterales > Steroidobacteraceae > 13-2-20CM-66-19. The sequence continues at coordinate 1,657 of DASZYK010000508.1, read as the reverse complement.
GCCAGCAATAGGCCTCGACGACCCAGTGCTGGGTTTGCGCGGCCCGGCGCGGGTCCGCAACCTCGACACGATAGAAGGACACGGCCAGGCGTTGCGGCTCCTCGGGCGGGCGGTCATCGAACCGCACCCAGACGAAGCCGGCCGCACTGTCGTCAGCACTCGCGTCGAGCACCAGGCCCGCCATCTCGAGGGCGCTCTTTGCCTCGTCATCGAAGAAGACCCCGTCGGCTGATGTGTACGCCGCCTGCGCGTCCGCGACCGACACCGGCACGAGGCGAACGAGGCGCGCCTCGCCCGTCGACGGCGCCGCGGCATGGGTCACGAGCTCGCTCAAACAGTCGCTCAGCATGTCGGGCTCTGCATGTCTGTGCTCCTCAATAGACGGCCGAGAGGACGCCGAGGTCGTAGCGCTCGTCATAGCCCCAGCTGCGCAGCGCGTAGGCGGCGTGCAGCACGAGACGCAGGTCGGGCGCGCCGGTTGCCTGCGCGCCCAGGAGATAGAGCGAGTTCCGTGTTCGAACGCGCGCACGGTTCGATGCCAGCACGACGACATCCGACGTGATCCAGCTGCGCCCGTCCTCGACGTGGCCCAGCACGTGGAGCGTGATGGAATCGACCACGCGGTCGCGCAGCGCCATGATGTGCCAGCCGTCGATGCGCCCGCGCGGCGGATCCACGGCATCGACGTCGCCGCTCACGCTTGCCAGCTCCGCCGCCGTCGCGAGGCCGATCTCGAGCCGGTCACGGTGGCGGCGCACGAGATCGTCGAGGGTTTGCGGCAACACCGTCATCAAGGCCTTCGCTCCGTGATCGTCGGCCGATGCTCTCCGGTCCTGCGACGGGGAGCATCGAGTCGCGGAAGAGCCGCGACCGGGCGCGATGGTCCAATGACCGGGCGTCCTCTGTCAATGCCTAAGTGATCTCTCAGTGATCATTTCCGGACTGCGCTGGATCGATTCTGTTCTCCCGGCCGCCTGGCCGGGAGCGAGTCCTTGTCAACATTGAGCCGGGGCGATCAGAGTGGCGCTCCCTTGCTTCGGGTCTCGCCCATGGTTCCCCCGCCCCGACTGGTCACGGCCGCTCGCATCCTCATCGGGCTCTCGCAAGCGGATCTGGCCGAAGAGGCCAAGATCGGCATCGCCACCCTGCGCCGCTACGAGCGCGGCGAGACTAACCCGCGCGCCGACAAGGCCAACGCCATCCTCCGCGTGCTCCGAGCGCATGGCATCCAGTTCCTCGACGAAAGCGACACGGTCGCAATGGGCGTCGTGCTGCTGAAGTCCGCCGGCGGAAGCGGCAGCTGACGGGGCGCGGTACTGGCGCGCGCGTCGCATCGCCGTACATCACCCGCATATCGTTGCTTGTCGAAGCACGGGACGTGATCGCCGACTTTCACGCCATAGTTGGGAGGCGATGCCTTGCCATCGCGTATCCTTGAGCCGAGCACGTTCCGGTGCACCGCCGGACCGATGCAGCTGCTGGGCCCCTCAAGATCTCGGGCCGCATCGACTACGTAGTCCAAATAGAGCTGGGGCGAATGCTTCGACTGAAGTCAAGCAGGAGTCATACGAGGGCACGCGGTGTGCTGTACGCCCCTCTCCGTCAGGATGGCCGCTGAACATCAGGTACTCTTTGCGACGCCAGCGGCGGCGCGCGC
>DASZYK010000507.1:0-5723 GCA_035545455.1 Steroidobacteraceae bacterium | reverse complement strand
TAGATCGCCGCCATCGCCTGCGCTCCCGGCATCGCCGTGTGCCGTAACCGTTTGGACTTCCACCGGCCGCAGCCCCGGCGCGGGCGCGTCGAAGCTGAAGAGGTCGCCCGCGAGAGGCTGCGCCGCGCGCTCCTCCTGCGTCAACCCCTTCCAGGCGGTGGTGACGTATGCCGTGCGCAGGTCCGGGCCGCCGAAAGCGATCTTGGTGACGTTGGCGCACGGCAGCCGCACGGTCGCGAGAAGCTCGCCCTCGGGCGAGTAGCGGCGCACGCCCCAACCGCCCCAGAGCGCGATCCATACGCAGCCTTCCTGATCCACGGTGGTTCCATCCGGATAGCCGGCGCCCTCCTCGATCCGCACGAACACGCGCTTGCGCGCGAGCGTGTGCGGCTGCGGCCGGTCGAAGGCGTACACCGTCCGGTTGGACGTGTCGGTGTGGTAGAAGACGCGGCCGCAGGGACTGAAGGCGGGGCCATTCGTGATGACATAACCCTTGTCGAGGGCCGTACACCGGCCGTGCAGCTCCAGACGATAAAGCGCCCCGCTCGGCTCGACCTCCGGATCATGCATCGAGCCGAACCACAGCGCGCCCTCCGGACTCACGCATCCATCATTGAGGCGATTGGCGGGCAGATGCGGCTCGACGTGCGCCAGGTGCACGAACTCGCATGCCTGCGGATCGAATCGGTGCAGCCCGGTCTTCAATCCCACGATGAAGCCGCCGCCGCGCAGCGGCGCGAGAAATCCCGGCTGCTCCGGTGCCGCCCAGAAGCGGTGCTCGCCGCTGCCCGGATGCCAGCGGTGCGCGCGCCGCGCCTTGATGTCAACGAACCAGAGCGCCGCCTCGCGCTCGACCCACACGGGGCCCTCGCCGAGCTCGGCGCCGACCTTGCACACCTGTCTCGCGTCCATCATCCGCTACCGCCTCCCGAGTCCGAGCCAGCCACGCTGAGCGTCACGCGCGCCTCGAAGCGCTCTCCCGGCGCGAGGAGCCTGTGCCCGGTGATCGCCGGCGGCGCCGAGCGGTTGACCGCATTCGGCATTTGGCTCACCGGCTCCACGCAGAAGAAATCCTTCCCCGGGGGGCTGTAGAGGTGCAGCCACCGCAGCGCAGGGCTCGCCGTGAGCGTCAGGCGCAGACGCTCCTCCGGCAGCAGGATCTCCGCCACCCCTGACCAGCCGGTGTGGCAATGATCGATGAGCTCGGGACGGTCCACCTCGTCGCCGCGGCCCCATTGCCCGAACCGCGTCCCGTGGGCGAGCCGCACCGGCAGATGCTCCTCGTCCGTGAGCCACACGCCCTCCAGATGGGCCTTGAGCCGCGCCCCCGCCCCCTTGTGGAAGTACGGATGCCAGCCGAGACCCGCGGGCATCGGCGTCGAGGCGCGGTTCTCGACCGAGAGCAACACCTCCAGGCTGTCCGTGCGCAGAGTCAGGGTCTGGGTGGCGGCATAGTCCCACGGCCAGCTGTCGGCGGCGTGCTCGAAGGAGAGCACCGCACGATCCCGCGCCGCGGAATCGAGCCGCCAGGGCTTTCGCCAGGCGTGACCGTGCAGCGGGTGCGCCTGTCCCGGGGCGTTGCGCTCGATCCTGACCTCGCGCCCGCCCACCCGCAGGCGCCCCTCCGCGATCCGGTTGGCGAACGGCACCAGAGCGAACGCCGCCGTCTCGAACGGATCGTCGGCGCCGGCCGGCGTGGGCCGCAGAACATCGCATCCCCGATACCGCAGCGCCGCCACCGCGGCACCGAGGCGAGGCAGGAGCTCGAGCGTCAGGTCCCCGTCGGCAAGGGAGATCCTTTCCGCTTCCATGTCCGTTTCCGTTTCCTGTTGCATCTCGTCACGCGAGGACGGAACGCAGAGACTTTCCGCTCGCACGCCACCGCCCGGTGATGTCACTCACTCCCTAGCGCCCTCCCGCGGCCCGCGAGGAGGCGAGCTCCGCCTCCGGGCGGCCGTGCCGATGCCACAGCTCCTGGATGGACTCGAGCGGGCGGCCCTTGGTCTCCGGCACGAAGCGGATGACGAAGAGCGCGGCGAGCGCCGCGCAGACGCCATACACCCAGTAAGCGAAGCCGTGGTTGAAATGAGCGTTCAGGTAGCTGCTGCCGTCCATCATCGGGAAGGTCGTCGACACGACGAAGTTCATGATCCACTGCGCCGCGACGGCGATGGACATCGCCTTGCCCCGGATGGAGTTGGGGAAGATCTCCGACAGCATCACCCACACCACCGGGCCCCAGGAGAACGAGAACCCGAGGATGTAGAAGACGACGGCCCCGAGTGCGATGTAGGAGGATCCGCTCGAGGCACCGGCCTGCCCGGCCGTCGCGGCGACCAGATGCCGGTCGAAGAGGAGCCCGAGGAGGATCATGGCGACCGACATGATCAGGGCCCCGGCGACGAGCAGCGGCTTGCGCCCGATCTTGTCCACCGTGAAGGTTGCGATCAGCGTGAAGACGGTCATGGTCACGCCGCTGTAGATCGCCGAGTCCCACAGCGCCTGGTTCGTCGAGGCGCCCATGTTCTCGAACATGTGCGGCGCGTAATAGAGCACGGCGTTGATGCCGACGACCTGCTGAAAGATCGAGAGCATGATGCCGACGATGAGCACCAGCCAGCCGAAGCTGAGGAGCGGCCGGGTGTGCTCGATCAGCGTGGCCTTGATCTGCTGCAGCGTCGATTGCGCTTCCGCCTCGCCGACCAGGCGCTTCAGCAGCGCGAGCGCGTCGCCGTCGCGGTCCTTCAGCACGAGGAACCGCGGTGTCTCCGGCACGAGCAGCATGCAGATGATGAGCAGCGCCGCGGGAATCGCCGCCGAGGCCAGCATGTGCCGCCACGCCGTCGTCATCAGGTAATCGCGGGTGTGGCCCGCCTGGATGCCCCAGTTGACGAAGTAGACGAGCGTGATGCCGACGACGATCGCGATCTGCTGGAAGGTGACCAGCATGCCGCGCGAGGAAGGCGGCGCCACTTCCGCGATGTACATGGGCGCCAGCATGGACGCCATGCCGATGGCCATGCCCGCGAGCAGCCGGTAGCCGAGGAAGGCCGGCAGAGCGTGGTAGCCGGTGGCGCCGAAGATGCTCCAGAAGAACTCCGGATACGCCGCGCCGAGGGAGGAGACGAAGAACAGCACCCCGGCGATGATCAGCCCGCCCTTGCGGCCGATCTTCGTCGAGATGGGGCCTGCCAGGGCCGCGCCGATCACGCAGCCGAGGAGCGCCATCGAGATCGCGAGCCCGGAGAGGAAGTTCGCGTCCGCCTCGGCGAGATGCCGCGGCAGCACGAAGTTATTGGTGATCGCATCGGTCACGCCGGATATCACCGCCGTGTCGTAACCGAACAGCAGGCCGCCCAAAGTCGCCGCGACCGTCAGCGCGGCCACGAGTCCCGGATTACCCTTGCTACCCATGTAAGGTACCCCCAAAAATCTCGAGTTAAGTCATCTCCAGCCCGCGTCCACGAAGTACTCGTGGGCGGTGCACATTCTCGCATCATCGGAAGCCAGGAACAGCACGAGCGAGGCAACGTCCTGCGGCTCCACCCGGGCCTTGAGGCATTGCTGCTCGAGTATGCGCGCTTCTTCGTCCGCAGTGTGCCAGAGCCGCGTCTGCCGCGGCGTGCGCACGGCCCCCGGAATGACGCAGGTGACCCGGATGCCGTGCTCGCCCAGCTCGCGCGCCATCGCGCGTGTCATGCCCTCGATCCCGGCCTTCGCGGTCTGATAGACCGAGAGCCCGGAGAGCGCGAGGTGCCAGGAGACCGAGCCGAAATTGATGATGGCGCCGCCGCCCGCGGCCTTCATGCCGGGAGTGACCGCCTGCGCGCAGAAGAAAAGATGCCGCAGATTCACGGCGACGCCCTCATCCCAGTACTCGGGCGTGACGTCCTCGAAGGTGTGTCGATCGTCGTTGGCCGCGTTGTTGATGAGGACCTGGATTGGGCCGTCCTCCTGGCCCAGCCGGGTGAGGGTCTCGCGAACGCGCTCGAGGTCGCGCAGGTCGCAGGCGTGAAAGCGCGGCGGCGACTCCAAAGTGGAAAGAGAGCGCTCGAGACTGCGTGAGGGCTCGACGCAGATGTCCAGATAGGACACGGCCGCGCCCTGGCGTGCGAACGCCTCGACGATCGACGCGCCGATGCCCGAGCCGCCGCCCGTCACGACGACGCGCTTGCCCCGCAGGCTCGGATAGATCGTGCGGGCGGCATCCGCTCCTTCAGGGCTGGGTTGCGCACGGCTCAGGGCGGGGACGGCACGGGTCATCCGGCAAGGGCTCCTGTTGGCGATTCAGTGTGGCGGCAGCAGGCCGCGGGCGGCGAGATTACGCATGAGCGCGGCGATCCCCAGCGTCCAGGGCGGTGCGTGCTCGCAATGGGTGACCCGGTTCTCGAGCGTCCCCAGCCGCTCGCTCGAGATCCGCACGAGATCGCCCCGTCGATGGGTGAAGCCGAGGCCCGGTGTGTCGCGGTCCTCGACCGGGGCGAACATCGTGCCGAGGAAGAGCGCGAAGCCGTCCGGGTACTGGTGGTGGCGGCCGATGGTCTGGCCGATGAGCTCGAGCGGGTCGCGGCTGATGAGCCGCATGGAGCTCGCGCCCTCGAGCACGTAGCCCTCCTCGCCCCGCACCTGCAGCGTCACTTGCGCCACGCGCACGTGCTCCAGGGTGAAACCGCCGTCGAAGAGCCGGATGAAGGGACCGAGCGCGCACGAGGCGTTGTTGTCCTTCGCCTTGCCGAGAAGGAGCGCGCTTCGGCCCTCGATGTCGCGCAGATTGACGTCGTTGCCGAGAGTGGCCCCGACCGCGCGCCCCGCCGGATCGCAGATCAGCACGACCTCGGGCTCCGGGTTGTTCCACCTGGAATCCGAGCGCACGCCGATCCACTCGCCCCAGCCGACGGACGACAGCACCGGTCCCTTGGTGAAGACCTCGGCATCGGGTCCGATCGCGACCTCCAGGTACTGCGACCACAGTCCCGACGCGAGCAGCGCCTCTTTCAGGCGCGCCGCCTCGGGCGATCCGGGCCGCACGGCGCTGATCTGCGTTCCGACCCGCTGCTCCAGCGCCTCGCGCACGCTCTGCGCGGCGCCGACGTCCCCTCGCGCCCGCTCCTCGATCACGCGCTCGAGCGCGGAGACCGCAAAGGTCACTCCGCACGCTTTCAGGCACTGCAGATCCACGGGCGACAGCAGACTCACCGGCTGCCCTGGGCCATCCTCCCGCTCCCAGGCGGGCGTGAGGGCCAGCGCTTCGAGCTCGCCCAGATCCTTGCCGGGCACGTCCGCCTCCCCTCGCCACCGGGCCGCGAATTCCGCGGTGGTCGGAGCAAAGGCGGACACGTCCAGCACGCGCCCGCGGCGGATGAGAACGGGAGTGGGCCCTTCGCGGGTCAGCAGGCGCCCGAGCAGCGTCGCCTGGCGCCAGTCTCGCGGCAGAGAATCGAGCATCGAGCCGCCTCCCGGGGCGCTCAGGGGGTTTCCCGGAGCCGCGGCACTCTTCGGGCCGGATCCCAGGTCGTTGTTAGCGTTAACATGTCTCACCGGGACTCACCTGTCAAGTGCGTCCGGGCCGCCTCGGCGCGGCCGCCGACTGGCGGGCGATGAGCGCGTGCGGGATGAGCTTGTGCAGCCGCTCGGCGCCGCGCCGGCCGCCCCGGACCTCGGCCACCAACATGTCGATGGCCTCCGCCGCCATGCGCGCGATCGGCTGCTGGATGGTGGTGAGC
>DASZYK010000506.1:0-3001 GCA_035545455.1 Steroidobacteraceae bacterium | reverse complement strand
CGTCGCGGGCATGGTGGCCCTGCGCGATATCGTCTATGAGCTCATGGGCTCGCACTACCATTTCGGGCCCTGGTGGCCGGACTGGTTCTACGAGTACCGCAAGGATTTCGCGACCTACTGGCTGCTGCTCATCTGCATCGTGGCGTTTCGGCTCTATGGGCTCTGGGTGGATTCCCGCGGCTCATCGGCCGGGGCGGGACAGCGGGAGGTGGCCTCGGAGGGCTCGGCGGCGAAGGACTCCGCGGGGAGCGAGACGCCGCTCGAGCGGCTCGTGGTCCGCAAGCTGAACCGCGAGTACGTCATCGCCGTGTCCGATGTCGATCGAGTGGAAGCGGACGGCAACTACGTCATGGTGCATGCCCAGGGCAGCGCCTATCCCCGGCGGGAATCGCTGGCCGCCCTGGAGAAGAAGCTGGATGGCCGGCGCTTCGTCCGCGTGCACCGGGGTCACCTGGTCAACCTCGACCGCATCCGCGAGATCCAGCCCTGGGATCACGGTGATTACCGCATCGTGTTGCAGGACGGCACCTGCGTGAATCTCAGCCGCCGGTATCGCGGGCGTCTGCAACACCTGCTCCGCTGAGTTTCGTCCCCGCCGCGCGCCGCTCGCCCCGGGAGAGCGCCGCTCGTCACCACGGCCGTTGCGGGGCGCTCCCCGAGCCCCTAGCGTGCGGGCCTTCATCGCGGAGGCACCGTCCATGAGAAGAGCCCAGTCCTTTCTGGCCACCGGTCTGCTCGCAGGCCTGGCGCTGGCTGCCTGCTCGTCGAAAGGCTCCCCCGGAGCACATCAGGCCGGCGCGCCGCCCCCGGCCGCCGCCGCATCCGGGGCACCCTCGCCGGGCTCAGAGGCCGAGTGGTCCGCCTATGGCGGGGACCCCGGCGGGAGCCGCTACTCGCCCCTCACCCAGATATCCCCCGCGAACGTCAGCCGGTTACGGGTCGCATGGGTGTTCCGTACCGACGAGCTCGGCAAGGGAGTCACGGACTGGAAGCACTCGGCGTTCGAGGCGACTCCCATTCTTTTCGATGGGATGCTCTACTTCACGACGCCGAGCACCAACGTCGTGGCGATCGATGCGGCCACAGGCGCGCTTCGCTGGCGTTTCGACAGCCACAACGACAACGGACTGCACTATTCGGATGGCGTGTCGCGAGGCGTGTCCCTGTGGGTAGACCCCTCCAGGCCGGCGAACAGCGCGTGCCGGGCCCGCATTTACGCCGCGACACTCGATGGCAGGCTGCTCGCCCTCGACGCCGCCAGCGGCAAGCTCTGCGACGACTTCGGCGACCACGGAGCCGTCGACCTGCTGCGCGGAGTGCATTTTCGCGAGAAGTCCGGTACCGGCTGGCGCGACTACCTCGTCACCTCGCCCCCCGCGGTCGTGGACGGCAAGATCATCGTCGGCTCCTCGGTCGGTGACAACCGGGGAGTGAGCCTGGAGCTCGGCACGGTCCGCGCGTTCGACGCCCGGACCGGTCAACCGCTCTGGAGCTGGGATCCGATTCCGCGCGACCCCTCCAACCCCGTATACAAGGAGTGGAGCCCTCGAGGCGCCACCCTGACCGGCGCGGCCAACGCGTGGGCGCCCCTCTCGGTCGATGCCGCCCGACATCTCGTCTTCGTGCCCACCGGCTCGGCGAGTCCCGATTTCTTCGGCGGCGAGCGGCCGGGCGATGACCGCTGGGCGGACTCGGTGGTGGCGCTCGATGCGGATACCGGCAGGCTCGTGTGGGGGCGCCAGCTGGTCCATCACAATCTGTGGGATTACGACGTCGCCTCCCAGCCGACGCTCGTCGAATTGACTCACGACGGCTGGCAGGTGCCGGCGGTGATCCAGGCGACCAAGACAGGGTTCCTCTACACGCTGAACCGGGAAACCGGCGCGCCGATTTTCCCGATCGTCGAGAAGCCGGTTCCACAGGACGCCGTGCCCGGCGAGACACCATCCCCCACGCAACCCTACCCGGTAGCCCCGCCCGCTCTCGTCCCGCAGGCGCGCGTGACTGCGGCCGATGCGTGGGGAGTGGCCTGGCTCGATACGCGCGGCTGCCGCAAGCGCATCGAGGCCGACCGCTCGGAGGGCATCTTCCAACCGCCGTCCACGCGCGAATCCATCTTCAGTCCCGGCTTCGCCGGCGGCTTCAACTGGGGCGGCATCGCCTTCGATCCGCGGCGGCAGCTCGTGATCGCCAACACCATGAACCTGCCGTGGCTCATGGCGCTCGTGCCGAGGAACGAGGTCGCAGCCGAGATGCGCGATCCCCAATACCGCGGCTGGGAGTTCGGACAGATGCGGGGCACGCCCTACGCCATGCGGCGGCGCACCTTCATGTCTGCGCTCGGCATTCCCTGCGTCAAGCCGCCCTGGGGCACTCTGACCGCCGTCGACATGGTGCACGGCACGATCAAGTGGCAGGTGCCGCTCGGCGATACGCCCATCGTGCATCTGAATCTCGGCATGCCGAACCTCGGCGGCCCGGTGATCACCGCGAGCGGCCTCGTCTTCATTGCCGCCAGTCTCGATGACCGCATTCGGGCCTTCGACATCGGCACCGGCAAGGTGCTGTGGCGGGCCAAGCTGCCGGCCGGCGGCCAGGCGACGCCGATGACCTACAGTGTCGGCGGCCGTCAATACATCGTCATCGCCGCCGGAGGATACAAGGACGCGAGCACGCGGGGCGATTACGTGATCGCCTATGCGTTACCGAACTGAGCGCGGCTCAGGCGAGCGCCAACTCGAGATGGCGGCCGAGGACCGCCAGGGCGGCTTCGATCCTGGGAAGCTTGGTCGGGTGGTGCGGATCGAGAATGCGACGGGCCTCCTTCTCGTCGAGTCGCATGCGCCGCGCGAGCTCGGAGTTGCTGATTCCGGCCTCGCGCACGGCGAGATACACGGCAGCTTTCAGCGCCATCGAGGGAGGCACGCTCACGATCCGCTCACCTCGCTTGGGCGAGGAGGGTGGTGGGATTTCACGGCCGTCGTCGATTCGGCCGGCGATG
>DASZYK010000505.1:0-6075 GCA_035545455.1 Steroidobacteraceae bacterium | reverse complement strand
ACCGCGCCGAGGATGCCGGCAGCTCGTCGATGGCCCGATCGAGCAGCTGCGCGGCGAACAGTCCGTCCACCACGATGTGCGGAAACGGTTGCGCCGAGCGATACTCGGCGCTCCTGGCCGCCGCGAGCTCGAGCAGGGCGGACCAGTCGAGGACACGCGAGGGCACGAGAGTCGCCGGTGGCGGCTCGAAGACCGGCCGCGCCGGATCGGCGGCTTCAGAGCGGAATAATATGGGGCTCGAGGCCGCGAGCGGCGAGCTCATGGCGGATCTCCTCGCAGTAAATCGAGTTCATGACGAGCACGACATCGGGCCGCAGCTTTCCGAGCGTATCCGGCCCCACGATCCGCAGTCCGCTTCCGGCGAGGAATTTGCCGTGCTTGTGGGGGTTGATGTCCACGACGGCCACGAGCTCGGGCCCGAGGTGAAGGGAGCTGACGAGCGAGACGCATTTCGATCCCGAGCCCCAGATGGCGAGCCGGTCGCCGCGGGCGCGGTGGCGGGCAACGGTCTCGGAGAGTGACTGCAGGCGATCGTTGACCTGTCTCTCGAATCGCGCGACGAGAGCGGTCATTGCCGCCAGATCGTTCTCCTGCGGGAGCAGGGGATCGGTGGGCGCCGCGGCGGGCTCGGCTTCCAGCATCAGATACTGGTCGTCGTAGGCCTTGTACAGGCGCCGGACGTCGAAACACGCGGCGCGAAACACGCGCGCGAGCGAGCCCCGCGTGAAGTACGAGCAGTGCTCGTAGTAGATGTCCCAGAATGCTCCCTGCTGCAGCACCCGCTCCATGTCGGGCAGCTCGAAGAAGACATTCACGTGCCGCCGCTCGCCGATGGTCTCGCGCACCAGCCGCACGAAGTCGAGCACCGGCGCTATGTGCTCGAGCGTATGCCGGCAACCGACATAGTCCGCCTGCAGGTGGGAGTACTTCGGGCCATAGAAGTCCCGGATGAACGTGATCCGCTCCGCCGCGCTGCTGCGCGTACGCTCCGGCCGGTACGCCGGATCGAGCCCGATCCCCGCGCAGCCGCTCCTTTCGCAGAGCCCCACCAGGAACTCCCCCTTGCCGCATCCGATCTCGAGCGCCGTCATCCCCGGCCCCAGGCCGAACCTCTCGACCTGCTCCTCCCAGATCTCGTCGAGGAACCGCAGGAATCGCGGCGAGTAGGCCTGTGTCTCCTCGTAAGCCGCCGAGTACCGGTTGAGCCCAGGATCGAACTTCGTGTTCCCGATGAATCCGCATCCTCTGCAGAATCCGAGCTCGATCTCCCCGCGCGGAAATGCCAGCGCTTCGTCCCGCGACGACAGCATCAGACAGCTGTGCGCCGGCACGTCCCTCACGCGATAGAAAATCTGGATGTCACCGCTTCCACAGGCCTTGCAGCTGAGGCGGCCCTCGCTGGGCCTCGGATTCCCGGCGGCTTGCGCAGCCGGGGACGACGGTGCCGAGCCGTCATCGATCAATGAGCGGGCGTGAGCCCGCGCAGCCGGATTGCCCGGGCCAGGCGAGGCACCGCGCGCCGAATCTTGACTCATGGCAGAAATTCCAGGTTAGATGATGACGGGCTCAGGAACGGGAACGATGAAGCGCCCCCCTCGCCGCCGATACTCCGCCTGCTGCTCCATGATCTCATCCTTGAAATTCCACGGCAGGATCAGGAGGTAATCCGGCTGCTCCTGCGGAATCCGCTCCGGCGGAACGATCGGCAGCCGCACTCCCGGAACGTACCGCCCCTGCTTGTGCACGTTCCGATCCGCCACGAATTCCAACATCTCGCGCCCGATGCCCGCGAAGTTGAGAAGAATCGTTCCCTTCGCCGCCGCCCCGTAGCCCGCGATCCGCGCGCCTTCCCGTTTCAGCCTGCCTAGAAGCGCCGTCAGGCCGGCCCGAATCCGCCCCACGCGCTGGGAGAACCCCGCGTAATATTCCAGCCGGTCGACGCCCGCGCGCTGCTCCGCCTGCAGATGCTCCGCCACCGACCGGTCCGCCCGCTCCCGCTTCTCCACGAAGAGGCGCAGCGAGCCCCCATGGATCGCGAGCGGCTCCACGCGGTTCAGCGACAGACCGTGCCGCTGAAATAGACGTGTCAGCGCCGTCACGGAGAAGTAGCAGAGGTGCTCGTGATAGATGGTGTCGAACTCCCCATGGTCGATCAGCTCCTTGACGTAGGGAGCCTCGATGACCGCCACCCCATCCTCCTTGAGCAAAGTCCCGATTCCCGCCACGAATCCGTTCGTGTCCGCGACATGCGCCAGCACGTTGTTGGCATGAATTACATCCGCGCGCCGGCCTTCCGAGGCCAGCCGCAGCGCGAGATCGCGGCCGAAGAAGGCGAGCAGCGTCTCGATGCCCCGCTTGCGTGCCGCGGCAACCGGGCCTGGCGCAGGATCGATGCCCAGCACGGGAATGCCCCGTTCGCGGTAATACTGGAGGAGGTAGCCGTCGTTGCTCGCGAGCTCGATCACCAGCGAGCCGCCGCCGAGCCGCCGCTCCCCGATGCGCGCCTCGACGTTCGCGGCCGAGTGCCGCAGCAAGGCGTCGGTGAACGAGGAGAAGTAGGGATAGTCCGCGCCGAAGAGCCGCTCCGGCGGCACCGTTTCCAGGATCTGAACCAGCGCGCAGGCGCGGCAGAAGGCGACATCCAACGGATAGCGCGGCTCCTCCCGCTCCAGATCGTCGGGTCCCAGAAAGCCGTCCGACAGGGGCATGTCGCCGAGCGACAGGAAGACGTCGAGGTTCCGCTCCCCGCAGCTTCGGCAGCGTGTCGTGCCGGCCGAGCCGGTCATGCCGCAGAGCAGCGAGGCGCGGGGACGGCTTGCCCGCGAGAGACCCGCCATCGCAGCTTCTCGTCCAGGGCGCCGGCCGTCTGCAGCTCGCGAATGCGCTTCAGCCGGATGAACTGCGAGCTGAGGAATGCCTCCGAGCTGACACCGTGACGGCAGAATGCCTCGTAAACCTGCTCGATGCCCTTGCGCACCGACCACCGGGGCTGAAAGGCGGGCAGCCGCGCCCGGATCTTCTCGCAGCTCACGCGATAGTTGCGCGCATCGGGGCTGGCGTCACCTGCGTAGGTCACCCTGGAGCAGGGCACGACCTCCGCGACCATTTCCGCCACCTGGCGGACGCGGTAGTTTTCGGAAGTGATCCCGACATTGAACGCCTCGTTGTGGACGAGCTCCCGCGGCGCCTCGAGCACCGCGACGAATGCTCTCGCGATGTCCTCGATATGCACGAGCGGCCGCCACGGCATCCCGTCACTCTTGATGAGCACATCGCCGCTCGTGCAGGCATACCCCACCAGGTTGTTCACCACCAGGTCGCCGCGCAGACGTGATGAAACCCCGAATGCCGTGGCGCTGCGCAGGAACGTCGGGCTGAACGATGCGTCCGCCATGCTCGAGACGTCTCGCTCCACCCACACCTTGCTTTGCGCGTATGGCGTCACCGGATTGAATCCGGCGGTCTCATCCAGGAAATCGTCCCCTGCCGCACCGTAATTGCTGCAGGAAGAGGAGAAGATGTAGCGTGCGACGCCGGCCTCCTTGGCCAGGCGCGCGAGCCGTACCGATGCCTCGTGATTGATCTCGTAGGTGGCGGCGGGCTCGAGATCGCCCAGCGGATCGTTGGAAATGCCGGCCAGGTGCAGCACCGCGTCGAGACCGCGGAGATCCTCGGGTGCGACCTCGCGGATGTCCTTGCGCACGACGGCGCTCGGCGATGTCTCTTCGTCGCCGAACCCGCAGTCCTCGTAGAGGAAACTGTCGAGTCCCGTCACGTGGTGGCCGCGCTCGAGGAGCATCGGCAGCAGCACGTGGCCGATGTAGCCGTCGTGTCCGGTCAGGAGTACTCGCATGCTTTTCATGTGTCGTTGTCTCGCTCGCTTCATTGCCAGGTCTTCCACGGAGCATCGCCGGTTGCCCACAGGCTCTCGAGGCGGACTTTGTCCCGCATGGTGTCCATGCACTGCCAGAACCCGTTGTGCTGATAGGCCATGAGCTGCCCCTCGCTCGCCAGACGCTCGAGCGGCTCGCGCTCGAACTGCGTCGCGTCGCCCTCGATGTAGTCGAAGACTCGCGGCTCGAGCACGAAGAACGCACCGTTGATCCATGCCTCGCCGGAGAGCGGCTTCTCGTCGAAGCGTGCCACCCGCTCGCCATCGAGCTCCAGCCGCCCGAAGCGCGCCGGAGGGCGCACGGCGGTGACCGTGGCGATGCGCCCGTGGCGGCGATGGAACTTGAGCAGGTCCGTGAGGTTGATGTTGGATACTCCATCCCCCCACGTGAGCATGAAGGTGTCGTTGCCCAGATGAGGCGCAAGCCGCTTGATGCGTCCGCCGGTGTTGGTCTTCTGCCCGGTGTCGATGAGATCGACCACCCAGTCCTCGGGGCCGTTCTCGCCGTTGCCGTTGCCGCGCCGCTCCACCCTGCCGCTTTTCAGCGACACCCGCAGGTCGGGCGCGAGCGAGCAATAGTCGGCCATGTAGCGCTTGATGTACTCGCCCTTGTAGCCGAGGGCGACCACGAATTCGTTAAACCCGTAAGTCGAGTAGTGCATCATGATGTGCCAGAGAATCGGACGGCCGCCGATCTCGACCATGGGTTTCGGGCGCACGACGGTCTCCTCCGCGAGCCGCGAGCCCAAGCCGCCTGCGAGGATGCCTACTTTCATGCGATGCTACCCATGGTGCTCAGCGGATACTCGATTGCTCTTCTGGAACGGCGTCACCCGCGGTGTAAGGACGCCTGGGATGCTCTGCCTCGGCTAAAGCTCGCAATTTGCGTGCCCGCGCCATGAGTCGATTGCGCGCGCTGGCGGCGAATATGGCGGCCGTGATCACCGGCAAAGCTGCCACGGCCGTGGCCGGGCTTCTGACGGTCGTGGCGCTGACTCGCCATCTGGGACCGACGGAGTATGGCTATTACCGGACGGTGCTCACCTACTCGGCATTTGCCGCCGTGCTCGCCGACTCCGGTCTGTACATGGTGACACTGCGGGAGATGTCGCAAGGTGGCGTCAATGCGCGCCGGGTGCTGGGCAATGCGTTGCCCTTGCGGGTGGTCAGCACCGGCAGTGTCCTGCTCGCGGCGGCGGCGGTTGCCTGGCTCACTCCGTACGATCCGCCCGTCAAGTGGGGCACGCTCATCGGGGCAGCCACTTACACTTGCCTGCAGGCCAGCCAGTTCCTCATCGCCGCGTTCCAGAGCGTCCTCAAGCAGGCGCGCAATGCCGTTGCGGAGGTCACCGGAACCATCGTCACGCTGGTGGCGGTTTCCGCGTTGGCGCTCACTCATGTTGGGGCGCTGCCCATGCTCGGCGCGACATTGTTGGGTGCCGCGGTCGCGCTCGCGATCTCCATAAGGCTGGTGCGGCGGCTGGTGCCGTTTCGAATGAGCTTGGATCTGCCGCTGTGGAGGCAGTACCTGGTCGCCGGCCTGCCGCTGGCGGGCTCGCAGATTCTCGGAATGGCGATGCTGCGGGGCGACTCGCTGCTGCTGTCGCTTTTCCAGCCGGCGGCCGCGGTGGGTCTCTACGGGGTGCCCTCGAAGCTGTTCGAAATCACGACTTCGGTGCCTTACATGCTGGCGGGGCTGATGATGCCCGCACTCACGGCGAGCGCCGCCAGGGACGGGGCGGAATTTTCCCGGCAGCTCGGCAGGACGCTGGATGCGGCGGCCGTGTACGGCGTGGGTGTCGTGATTGCGTTGGCGCCCTTTGCCGGCTCGCTGCTGGCGCTCATCTCCGGCGAGCGCTTCGCCGTGGGCGCGCCGGCTCTCGTCGTGATGTCATTCGCCGTGGCGCTGGCGGGCCCCACGCATATCCTGCGCTTTACCCTGGTGGCGTGCGAGAGGCCGCGCCTGGTTCTGATCGCGGACGCGGTGGCATGCGGTTGCGCCTTCACGGCCTACTTCGGGCTCATTCCCAGGTACTCGCTGCTGGGTGCCGCCGCCGGGACGGTGGTCGCCGAGGCCAGTGCCCTGATCGCGATGATCGTGGCACTGAAGCACGCCGGACGGAGCCTTCCCTCGCTGGCCAATCCCGCCAAGGCGGTGCTCGCGGGAGGGGTGGCGGCGCTCG
>DASZYK010000504.1:0-6879 GCA_035545455.1 Steroidobacteraceae bacterium | reverse complement strand
GTTGATCGTCGCGGGACGAAGCGTCCTTTCTGGGAGTGGCAACGATGAGTGACACACCTCAAGCGGCCGGTCCCGATCTTGCGGCAGCCGGAATCGCCGAGGCCGATCTCGGTGACGGCGTCATGCTGGTGGGACATGTGCAGGATGAGAAGGTATTGCTGGCCCGCGTCGGTGCCGATGTGCTTGCCGTCGGCGCCACCTGCACGCACTACGGCGGTCCTCTCGGGGAGGGTCTGCTCGTCGGCGAGACTGTGCGCTGTCCCTGGCATCACGCCTGCTTCAGCCTGCGCACGGGCGAGGCGATCTCGGCACCGGCGATCAACCCAGTCGACTGCTGGCGCGTCGAGCGCGCGAATGGGCGGCTGTATGTGCGCGAGCGGCTGAAGTCAGCTGCCGCGCGCGAGGCCGGCGGGAAGCAACGCGCTGTCGGGCCGGGTGCAGGCTCCTCGGGACGAGTCGTGATCCTCGGCGGCGGCGCAGCCAGATTTGCCGCGGCGGAGATGCTGCGGCGCGAAGGCTACGGGGGCGCAGTCACCATCGTGAGCGCCGATGCCGATCCGCCTTACGACCGGCCGAACCTCTCCAAGGACTATCTCGCGGGCACCGCTCCCGAGGAGTGGATCCCGTTGAAGCCTGCGAACTTCTACGCCACCGCAGGCATCGAGCTCAGGCTCGGGACGACCGCTGCCGCGCTCGATACCGCGGGACGCAGGGTGCTGCTTGCGCAGGGCGATCCGCTTCCCTACACGAGCCTCCTCATTGCGACGGGCGCGGAGCCGGTACGGCTTCGGGTCCCGGGAGCCGATCTGCCGCACGTGAGAACGCTGCGCTCGCTCGCCGACTGCCGCCACATCATGGAAAGCCTCAAATCGGGCGGCCGCGCGGTGATCGTCGGCGCGAGCTTCATCGGCCTCGAGGGCGCCGCGGCGCTGCGTCAGCGAGGGGTGGAGGTGCATGTCGTTGCGCCCGAGGAACGGCCCTTCGCGCGCACGCTGGGGCCCGTGCTCGGCGATTTCATTCGCGCCTTGCACGAATCGCACGGCGTCGTCTTCCATCTTCGGCATAACATTCACAGCATCGATGCGCGAGGCGTGCAGCTCGAGGACGGCGCGCGGCTCGAGGCTGACCTCGTGCTGGTGGGGATAGGCGTTCGGCCCCGTCTCGAGCTGGCCGAGCAGGCGGGACTCGCGACCGACCGTGGCATCCTGGTCAACGAGTACCTGGAGACGAGCGCCTCGGACGTGTACGCCGCGGGCGATGTTGCGCGCTGGCCGGATCCGCACACCGGCGAGCGGCTGCGCATCGAGCACTGGGCGGTCGCCGAGCGGCAGGGCCAGACGGTCGCGCGCAACATGCTCGGCCGCCGCGAGCGCTTCACCGCCGTGCCGTTCTTCTGGACACAGCACTACGATGTGTCGGTCGACTATGTCGGACATGCAGGCGACTGGGACCTGATCGATCAGGAGGGCGACCCCGGGTCGCACGACGCCGCGTTCCGCTTCCGCAAGGGCGGCCGAACACTCGCGGTCTCGACGATCTTCCGCGGCAAGGAAAGCCTCGAGGCCGAACTTGCGATGGAACAGGGCAGGCCGTTGCCCTGAGGTTCGACAGCCGGAACGATGGTGCTGCGATGGAGCGAAGGAAGAGGCCGGGACCCGCAGCGCAGATGCCGCTCGATGCCCGACATTGCTTCAGATCCATCGCGCCGTCGATGAATGGAGAGTCGCTTCGCGCCAGTGTGCCTGCAAGAAGGAGCAGGAGATGACCGGCAGCCGCACAGCGTCAGCAGGAGGTCGGCACGACGCTTGCTGCTCATCAAACCGTCCGGACGGAGATCAGAGAAATGGCCAGCAAGACATTCGATCCTTCCCGCCGGCGCCTCTTCCGCCAGGGAGCGGTGATCGCGGGTGGAGCGGCTCTCGGTGGGCTGATGTTGAAAGTAAAGGCCCCGGCCCAGGGTGGCAAGGTCGCGAAATCAACGGCCAAGTATCAGGACAAGCCTAACGGCACGCAGCAGTGCGACGGCTGTGTGCAGTTCATTCCCGGAAAGACGCCCTCGGCCGACGGCACGTGCAAGATCGTGGAAGGAAGCATCAGTCCGAAGGGCTGGTGCATGTTCTTCTCACCGAAAGGCTGAGCGCGCGGCTGACGGCCGGGCAGCGATCTCCCTGCGGCCGACGGCCGCTGTCTCCAGCGGCGCTCACGGCGCCCCGCCTTCGAAGCGCACCCGTTCCCGCCGGGCTTCCAGCTCGTCGATGAGTTGCGCGTGCAATTCGGCGCTCACCCGCTCACGCGCCTGCGGATCGAGGCAGGAGAGCGCTTCGGCGAGCGCACGGTCGAGAATCTGCTGCGAGAATGCCGCCGATTCGACCCCGAGCTCGCGGGCGAGCACATCGATGCGGCGGCGCGTGTCGATGTCGAGCGGTATGTACGAGCCGAGCTTGCCGTCGCGGGCGCTTTCGCCGTGCCGCTGCCGGCTGCGCAGGCGCTGGATGAGCGCCTGCACCTGGCCATGCTGGCCCGCTCCAAAGAGAATCTCATTGATGAAGAAATCCTCGAATTCGCGCTTGGCCTCGTATACCCAGTGTCCCTGATGCAGCCACTGGATGTTCCGCAGCGGCATCTGGGGTGAGGCCAGGTATGCCGCGCCGCGCTTGCCCGTGTCCGCTATCCACTGCTCGCGCTCGATGCTCGCCCGATTGAGCGGCTCGCCCCGGAGGCCGTGGGCAATGTTGTCTGCGACAACCGCGACTTGCTGTTGGATGACGTAGACGGCATCCGGCGAGCCGACAGGCACCGCGGTTCGGGTCAAGAGAGGCTTGGCCGTGCAGGCGCCGACCGCAAACACGTTGGGGTGAGCCCGCTGATATTCATCCACTACCACCAGGCCATCGGCGTCGCATAGCGCGCTGCAGCGCTCAACCGCGCCGATACCTCGGAAGGGCGGCCAGATCATCGCGTATTCGAAGTCCGCGCTGCGCGCGGCGGCCGTCGGGGCTTCGCGCACCTCGAACCTGAGATGCCGGCCTTCGCAGCTCAGCAGCGCCGCATTGCCGATCCACTCGATGTCCTGTGTCTTCAACGCCCGGGTCAACTCCTCGCGAGCCACCGGCTTGTCGAGGCCCACGTGGCCGGGATACGGCTCCGGCGTGATGAGCGTGATGGGTACCCGGTGCCGCACCGCCCGCCGTCGCAGGTCAGAATCGAGCAGAAATGCGTATTCGTACATCGGCCCGATCGTCGGGACCCCGGGGGCCGCAGCGATCACCACGGGACCGGGTTGCAGCAGAAATTGCTCGTACGCGGCGCGTGCCCGGGCCGCGTCGGCCGGCCGGATGACGGAATGAACACGCGGGTTGCCCGAGGCGCCCTGGAGGGGAGTCCAGTCGGGGCGGATCCCGGTGGCGATCACGAGGCACTGATAATCGAGGTGCACGCCGCCGGCGATCTCGAGGCGCGAGTGCTCGAGGTCGATCTCCTCGAGAGCGCCCACGCGCAGGGCGATCTTGCGCGCAGCAAGCAGCGGCTCCAGCGAGAAAGTGACATCGTTCTCCCCACGAAGCCCCAAGGCGATCCAGGGGTTCGCGGGCACGAAATGAAACTCCGGGCTGTCGGAGATCACCGTGACATCCGCGCGCCCGTGCAGCTTCGCCTTCACGGCATAGGCGAGCGGCACTCCGGCGATGCCCCCTCCGACCACCAATATCTGCACTGGACTTGCTGCCATGGCACGGCTCCCGAGCGATCACTGCATCAGCCAACCGGGAGTGATGTGCAGGTCCACGCCCCGCACGTTGGCCTCCGCGGCGAGCCGCTGCAGGTACTGCACACCGGCCCTGCGGCGGCTTTCAGCTCTCACGTGAGCGGCGACGTGCTCTCGCGCCGACTCGAATGACAGAGGACGCCCCTCGTCGCGCTCGATGATGCGTAGCAGATGCCAGCCGAAGCGCGTCGGGATGGGACGCGGCCAGAGACCGGCTTCCCGGGCCGCGAAAATCACCCGGTCGAATTCCGGGACTGCTTCGCCGCGCGAGAGCCAGCCGAGATCGCCTCCGCGGGCCCCTGATGGACAGTTCGAAAGCCCGCGGGCGGCTTCGGCGAAGTAGCCGGGCTCCTCATGGCACCGCTCGAGCACACCCTCCGCCCGCTCGCGCAGCCGATCGGCGAGCCCTGCGTTGCGCACAGCGAAGAGGATGTGCGCGACATGCACCCGCTCGCCCACACGGAAAAGGGCGCGGTTCTGCGCGTGAAAGCGCTCCAACTCCTCCTGGGTCGGCTCGGGCACGGACGCTTCGAGAGCGAGCAGCGCGTCGAGCGCATCGTCCAGATCTGCATCCGCGGGCTCGAGCTCATCGCGTGTCAGCAGGCCCCGGGAGCGGGCCCGACCGATTATCAGGCGGCGAAGAACCAGCGCGGTCGCCGCGGCACTGCGGGGATCGGGACTGTCCTCGTGCAGCGCCGATTCGGCGGCGATTGCCGCCTCCGAGATGCTCTCGCCGTTGACGCTGATCTCCACGACTCCGGTCCCGGTCCCGGCTGCTTGCGGGTTGCTCATGGCCGCTGCGCGCGGGGGCGCACCACCTGGTAGGGCCGCAGGAGATAGAAGACCGACGCGAACCCGCTCCAGATGTGTACGAGCCGGCTGAAGGGCACGAGCGCGAACAGGGTCATGCCGAGAACGAGATGGATCTGGTAGACGACAGGCAGGCCACCGATCGCCTGCGGCACCGGATGAAAGGTCACGATATGCTGCGCCCAAAGGCGAAGCGCTGCGATGATCGTGCCGCTCTCGAGGTTCGGCGCCGAGAAGGCGATGGTGGAGAGCCCGAAGGACAGCGTCACGAATATCCAGAACACGACGACGAGGTCCATGGTGCTGCTCGTCACGCGGATGCGCGGCTGCGAGAGCCGCCGGTAGATGAGGAGCACGATGCCGATCCAGCAGAGGACGCCGAACACGCCGCCGCTCACCATGGCGAGAAGCTCGTGTCCCTCGGTGCCGAGTCCGATCACGTCGAAGAGCCCTTCGGGCGCGAGGAGCCCGATCAGATGCCCGAAGAAGAGAAACAGCACTCCGATGTGGAAGCAATTGCTGGCGAGCCGCAGATTGCCGCGCTTCAGGATCTCGCTCGACTCGCTCTTCCACGTGTAGGGGTCGCGGTCGAAGCGCACCAGGCTCCCGAGGAGGAACACGGTGCCTGCGATATAAGGGTAGACACCAAAGAAGAACTCATCGAGCCAGCTCATGTGGGCTCTCCGGTGCGCGATCGTGGGCGGTGCAGGATGCTGGAGACGGGCACGAGCTTCTCCGGTATCAGGAGCGGCTCCTCTCCCTGCGCGGAGCGCCCTTCTCGCTCGAGGAGTTGCTCCATGGGGCGCGAGGGCTGCACGGCATCGTCGCGGGCGCCGCGCGGGGCGAGGCGCACGAGCGCCTCGAATACGCCCGCGTACGGGCTCTTCGCGTCTCCGAGCCGCCGGGCGAGGAGGCGCAGCACGCCGGTCACCGGGCGCAGCTCGCGCCGGGCCTGCCGCCGGGACAGGAGCGACAGGAATTCGAGGAATACCGGCAGGTGATCCGGCAGCTCGTCGCAATCGAGCTCGAGTCCATGCCGCCGGTAGCGCTCGAGGAGCTCGAGCATCGCGGTGCCGCGCGCGCGGGACTCGCCGTGCAGATGCTCGAAGAGGTAAAGGCCATGGGCCGGTTGCCGATCGAAAGTCTCCACGTAATGCATCTGAGATTCGAGCAGCGGCCCCTCGAGGAACTTGAGGAGGGGAGCGACGGCCTGCGCCGCATGGTGGTTGGCGCGCCCCTCCTGCTCGAGCGCCCACTCGAGCTGCGGGAGCTCGGCGAGCCAGTCGGTCTCCGGGTAGCGCAGCAGAAGCGCTGCGACCTTGAATGTCTTCACGAGCGCCTCCGCTTCAGCGACTCCTCGAGCCGGCTCACGTCGTAGTAATGGATGCTCTTCTGGCCGGTGTCCTCATACAGATTGTTATCGGTAAATCCGTCGGAGCAGCCGTTGCCGAAGGAGAAACCGCAGGCGCCGCGCTCGCTGAAGGTGCCCGTCTCCGCCTCCCGGTGCGTGGTCGGGATCACGTACCGATCCTCGTAGTTGCCGATGGCAAGGTAGCGGTACATCTCGGTCACCTGAGACTCGGTCAGGTCCGCGCCGGACAGAAGCCCGCGGTCCGGCTGGCTCTCGACCTCGCGTGATCTCATGTAGGCGCGCATCGCGAGCAGACGCTTGAGCGCCGCGCGGATAGGTGCCTCCGCGCCGGCGGTGAGCAGGTTGGCCAGGTACCGCACCGGAATCCGCAGCGCATCGATATCGGGCAGCACCCCGTCGATGGTGGGAAGCTCCCCCGCGGTAGCCGCCGATTGGATGGGGGAGAGCGGCGGCACGTACCACACCATCGGCAGCGTGCGGAATTCCGGATGCAGCGGGAAGGCGATCTTCCACTCCTTCGCGAGCTTGTAGACGGGCGAGCGCCGCGCGGCGTCGAGCCAGTTCTCCGGGATTCCCTGCCGGCGGGCCTGCGCCTGGACGTCGGCCGAGTTCGGATCGAGGAAGATGTCGAGCTGTGCCTCGTATAGCGCCTGCTCGTCCGCCACGGAAGCGGCGGCCTCGATGCGGTCCGCGTCGTAGAGAAGCACGCCCAGGTAGCGGATGCGCCCGACACAGGTCTCCGAGCAGATGGTCGGCTGCCCGGTCTCGATGCGCGGGTAGCAGAAGAGGCATTTCTCCGCCTTGCCCGTTTTCCAGTTGTAGTAGATCTTCTTGTAGGGGCAGCCCGATACGCACATGCGCCAGCCGCGGCATTTCTCCTGGTCCACGAGCACGATGCCGTCCTCCTCGCGCTTGTACATCGCGCCCGAGGGAC
>DASZYK010000503.1:0-5688 GCA_035545455.1 Steroidobacteraceae bacterium | reverse complement strand
GAGCATCTCAAGGCGCAATTGACCGTCGTACGCTGGCATCTCGATGCGGCGGCATCGGGTGACAATGAGAATGCGCGGCGGCACCTCGACAGCGCGCTCCTCACTTATTCGGGCGCGGTGGAGCTGCTCGCGCAGCTCGCGTTGCCGGAGGAGGAGCACGCCGGCATCACGCGCCAACTCGCGGAGCTCAGGGACCGGCTGCATGCGGCCGGTCAGGTGGCCGGCGCCCCGGCGCGCCTCACTCCTCGGGGATGAGACCGCGATGCTGCCGGTGCACCAGCGAAGCGTAATAGCCCCCGCGCCGGACCAGCTCCGCGTGCGGTCCCATCTCGATGATCCGGCCCTCCTTGAGGACGAGGATGCGGTCGGCATTGACCACGGTCGACAGCCGGTGCGCGATGACGAATGTCGTGCGGCCCTTCATCAGCGTCTCCAACGCCGCCTGCACCGCCTCCTCTGACTCGGCATCGAGGGCCGAGGTCGCCTCGTCGAGAATCAGTATCCGCGGATCCTTCAGGAGCGCCCGCGCTATGGTGAGCCGCTGCCGCTCGCCGACGGAGAGCAGGCCGCCGCGCTCGCCGACCAGGGAGTCGTAGCCCTCGGGCAGGCGCTTGACGAGCTCGTGGGCGTGTGCCGCCCGGGCGGCGGCCTCGATCTCGGCCAGCGTGGCGTCGGGCCGGCCGTAGGCGATGTTGGCGCGCACGCTGTCGTTGAAGAGGAGCGGATCCTGCAGCACGACGCCGATGCTGCGCCGGATGGAGCTCTGCTTCAGCGTGCGCAGATCGTGTCCGTCGAGGAGGATCGTGCCCTCGACTGGGTCGTAGAAGCGCATCATGAGCGCCATCAGGGTCGTCTTGCCGGAGCCGCTGGGACCCACGATGGCGAGCGTCTCGCCGGGATGAACCAGGAAGCTGATGTCGTGCAGCAGCGGACGTCCGGACTGCTCGTAATGGAAGGAGACATGCTCGAAGCGGATCTCTCCGCGCACGCCGGTGATCTCCCTGGCATCGGGAGAGTCGCCGAGGTACTCCTGGATGCCCAGGATGCGCACGACCTCCTCCAGGGAGACGGATGCCTTGCTGAGGGACTGATAGATGCCGCTCAGGCCCTGTACGGGCCCGAAGAGCGCGCCGACGTAGCCGAGGAAGGCGATTACCGTGCCGACGGTGATCTCGCGGGTGACCGCGAGATAGCCGCCGACGGCGAGAGCCGACAGCCGGGCGGCGGCGACGACGAAGTTGCTCGCCGCGCCGTAACCCGTATCGGTCGCGACGCCGCGGATCACGAGGCTGTTGGCCTCGGAGACCTCACGCAGGAACCGATTCTTTTCCGCCTCCTCCATGGTGAAGCTGCGCACGATGAGGATGCCGGAGAGCACCTCGTTGAAGCGCGAGTAGATCCGCGCCCAGCGCTCGAGGAGCGAGCGCTCGCGCCGCACCTGCTCGGGCGCGGCGCGCATGGCGATGAGCGCCGGCATGGGAGCGAACACCAGCACCAGCGCCGCGAGCCGCCTGTCCAGGCGGAACATGATCGCGACCGCGATGGCGAGGAAGACCAGCGACGGCAGGATGCTGAAGAGGATCTGGGTGACCGCGCCGATCAGGCCCTGGATGCTGCGATCGAGCCGCGTCATGATGGCGCCGACGCCCTCGCTGCGCTGCATCCGCAGCGGCATGTTGTGCAGCTTGCCGACGGTGGCCTCGAGCAGCGCGTACTGCAGCCCTATCCGGGTCCGCCACGTCAGCCAGTCGGAGGACGCCTGCGCTCCCTCGCGCGCCAGGGCGAGCGCCGCGAGCATGCCGAGCCCGCTGCCCAGGGGACCCAGCGCCGGCCGCGTGGTGAGCCCGTCGAAGATGACCTTCAGCACCAGCGGCTCGGCGGCGTTGGCCGCCGCGATGAGGAGCGTGAGCGCGACGATCAGCAGCACCGCGCGCCGCTCCGGCAGCGCGAAGCGGATGGCGCGGTAGAAGCTGCGAAACAGCCTGACGCTTTCTGCCATACGGGGACCGGCTCAAGTCAACGCGCAGCGCCGCGGCGCCGTTCCCGCCCGGGCCGGGGTCAGGAGCCGGCCGGCCGCTGGGACCGAAAGTTGCGGCAAGCCTCGCAACCGCCAGCAGGAGCCCGAGAATGCTGTACTACGCCGTCGTCTTCCTCATCATCGCCGTCGTAGCGGGGATCCTTGGCTTCTGGGGTCTGGCCGCAACGGCCGCCTGGATCGCCAAGATCGTCTTCGTCGTGTTTCTGATCCTCGCGCTGATCTCCTTCCTGCGGCGAGCATGACGAGACGACCGTCAGTCAGTGCGGCCTCGCTTCCGATCCGGCGGAGCCGGGCCGCACTTCTCCGTGCTCTCCGGGTTCGCCGCCGGCCGAGGCGGTCAGGCCGAAGAGCCGCTGCATGCGGCTCGCGGGCACATCCCAGTATTCCGCCGCCTCCACCGTGACCTCGAGGAGGCCGAGATCCGGATCCTCCAGGCCCGAAGGAAACCACGGCTTCACGCGTTCGGTCCAGAGATCCCGCGCCTTGTCCGGATCCCGCAGCAGCCGGACGCGGCCCGCAATCGACACGAAGGACTGGCGCGCCACGTCGGCGTAGCTCAGGTTGACTTTGCGGTGTTGATCCATCTCACCCACCTTGCGTGTGGAGAGATCGGTGAAGAACCACAGGCGCCCTTCCCCATCCATCTCCAGCGTCATGAGGGGACGGCTGCGCAGCGTGCCGTCCGGATCCTCCGTCGTTAGCATCGCAATCTCGGCGTCGGCAATGAGATCTGCCAGCCGCGCGAGTCCCGGGTCGGTTTGGGTGTGCTTTCTCATGCGAGACGCCGCCAGCAGGCTTCGTTCCGTCAGGAGGCGCTTGCGGCGGCAAGGCGAAGGACAGGAGCGAGCGGCCGACCACCACCGAAACGAGCTGTTGGCCGGACACCGAGAAGGTGACCGGAGCCGCGTAAGTCGTACCGCCCGTTTCGACGCTCCAGAGTGTTCTGCCCGTCTTCGCATCCAAGGCGAAGAACTGACCGTCAGCGGCAGCGAATACCAGGCCTCCGCGGGTGCTCAGCATCCCGGAGACGGTATGGTCCCCCGTGCGCTCGCGCTCGCGGTGCTCCCAGACCAGTTTGCCGTCGTAGGCGGAAACCGCACGCAGAGCCGTACGGAATGAAAGCTCGGAGGCCGGCAGCGAGTCGCGGGTGGGAAAGAAGGTCATGCCTTCCTCGAGCGCGGGGATGAAGGTGAGCCCGAGGTCCGGGTCGTAACTCGGGGGCCACCAGTTGGTACCGCCGTTGCCGCTGGGAAAGACGACGCGACCCCGGGCGTCGTGACTCGCCGGCGCGAGGATCGGCCGACCGCGGGGGTCGAGTCCTGTCGCCCAGTTCTCATATACGAACGGGACGCCGCGGATGAAAGCGCCGGTCGCACGATCGAGCACGTAGTAGAACCCGTTGCGGTTCGCCCAGAGGAGCCGATGGTCCTCATGTCCCTCCACGGTGCGATCGGCGATCATCGGCACCTCGACGGCATCCCAGTCGTGAGTGTCGCCGGGCGTGGACTGGAAATACCAGAGGAGTTGCCCGGTGGAGCCGCGTATCGCCAGGAGCGAGTCGGAATAAAGATCATCGCCCGCGCGCGTGGCGGCATCGAAGTCCGGCCGGGCGCCGCCGGCACCCCAGTAGAGCACATCGCTCTGCGGATCGTATGAGCCCGTCA
The DNA here is from genome assembly GCA_035545455.1 of Steroidobacteraceae bacterium. GTDB lineage: Bacteria > Pseudomonadota > Gammaproteobacteria > Steroidobacterales > Steroidobacteraceae > 13-2-20CM-66-19. The sequence continues at coordinate 1,986 of DASZYK010000503.1, read as the reverse complement.
TCCAGGGTCCGGCGCCGCCCACGCGCCAGGAATCCCCCGCCCAGGTGTCGTGCCCCGGCTGTCCCGGGTCCGGGATCGTCATGAAGCGCCAGCGCAGCTCACCGGTCCTGACATCGTAGGCGGCGAGATATCCGCGCCCCTGGCCCGTTGGCGTCGCGACCCCTACGACGACGAGATTCCGGTAGGCAAGCGGCGCCGCGCTGATCCACGTACCCGGATAGGGACCCACGCGCCGCTCCCAGAGCACCGTCCCCGTGGCCGCGGACAACGCGGTGAGTGTTGAGTTCCACGTGGCCGCGAACACTCGCCGCCCGAGCAGCGCCACCCCGCGGTTCTGCCCGACCGGCCCCTCCCCACGGCCCACGGGCCTGAACGGGTGATCGTGCTCCCAGAGCTTCGCGCCCGTGCGCGCATCGAGCGCCATCACCTCGCCATCGGGCCCGGTCACATACATGATGCCGTCACGCACGAGCGGCGAGCACTCGATCTTCCAGCGGTTGCCCGGGAACGGATACAGCCAGCGCAGCGCCAGCCTCGAGACGTTCCCGGTGTTGATCTGGCTCAGGGTGCTGAATCGGTTGGAGTTGTAGGAGCCGCCGTAGGTCAGCCAGTCATCGCCGGCGTACGCGGTACGCGCCAGCTCCTCGTAGGGAACGTCCACCGCATCAGCCTTGCTCACCGCGTCGGCGGGAGCCCGGGCTTTTGCCGTCAGCGCGCGCAGGGAGCGCACATAGCTGACGAGCTCCCAGAGCTGCTGACGCTCGAGGGGATGGGGCGGCATTCCGGTGCCGGCAACTCCGTTGCGGATCGTCCGGTACATGGCCCACGGCGTATCGCCGTGCGCCAGCGGGCGTCCCACCAATGCCGGCGCGCTCGGGCCTCCCGTGCCGTTGGGAGCGTGGCAGCCGGCGCACTGGCTGGCGTAGAGCTTCACGCCCGCGGCCTTCTCGGCGGCGCTGAGGGGTGGCACCACGATCACCGCGTAAGGGTTGTGGGTGTACGTCAGGCTGCCGATGCCATCCTGTCCCGACCCCGGCATCATCGCGAGCAGAAGGTCTTCGAGCGGAAGGTCGGGTATCTGCCCGGTGAGCTCGAGCCACAGCACTTCGACTCGCCAGCGGAACTTGGGCAGGCAGAGGATTGTCACGAGCGCTGCGGCGAGCAGAACCCCCAGGATCATGCCTCGAGTGGGTCTGCCGCGCCGTTCGCCGCGCGCGAGGCGCGCGCTGACGGCTGGCGGCCGCGTCGCTGTTTCCGCGGCTTTCGTCCCGTCGATATCCAGAGATTCGGTTCCGGTGGACATGGAGTTGCGGCACTCGGACCGGGCCTGCCTCGGTCACCGGTGGGCGTTCGAGTGGGAATGGCGAGAGGAGAAGGCGTGCGCGGCGGGCTTCGGCTGTACCCCTCCCGCGCCGCGCACCGCGGAGGCGATCTCCTCGTACGCAGCATCACGGGCCGATTTGCTGCAGAGCCGCGCGACGAGACGCGCACTCGCCTCCGTCAGTCTGGCCGTGAGCGCCGCATCGGTGAGCGCAAGCACCAGGCCGTCCGCGAGCCCGCCCGCATCGGGCGGTGTCAGGATCGCACAATCGGCAGTGAGGAGTTGGTTGTGCACCAAGGTGTCCGTCGCCACGACGGGGCGTCCGGAGGCGAGGTAGGAGAGCAGCTTGCCGGGAGGATTGATGCCCTGCACTCGCGGTGAGACCAGAACGTCCGCCGCCGCCAGATACGCGGGTATCTCCGCCTGAGGACGCGCCCGCTCCAGGATGACCCGGTCGGTGATGCCGATCCGATCCGCCGCGGCCTCGAGCCCGGAGATCTCGGGCTCCGCGCCGCCGACGAGGAGGAAGCGTGCATCGGGCACGGATGCAAGCACCTTCGGAGCCGACTCGAGAAGCAGATCGAGCGCCTGCAGCGCGACGAAGGAGCCGGTGTAGACGATGAGCTTCTCGTGCGGCCGCACCTGGTAGCGGGCCCGCACCATGG
>DASZYK010000502.1:0-24861 GCA_035545455.1 Steroidobacteraceae bacterium | reverse complement strand
CTGCGCCTCGACCCGGAGGATCCCTTCTGCTGGGGAATCCTGCCGGCATGATGCGCGCGCTCATCATCCCGGTGACGCCCTTCCAGCAGAATTGCTCGCTCATCTGGGACGAGAGCAGTCTGCGGGGCGCCGTCGTCGATCCCGGCGGCGATCTCGATCGGGTGCTTGCGCAGGCCGATCGGCGCAACCTGACGCTGGAGAAGGTCCTCCTCACGCACGCGCATCTCGATCATTGCGCGGCCACGGCCGATCTGGTGAGCGCCCGGGGGCTGCCGGTCGAGGGACCGCAGCGGGAGGACCGGTTCTGGATCGAGGCGCTGCCGCAGGCGGCCGCGCAGTTCGGATTTCCGCCGGCGCGCGCGTTCGAGCCCGACCGCTGGCTCGAGCACGGCGACCGGGTCACGGTCGGCGGCGAGACCCTCGAGGTGCTGCATTGTCCGGGACACACGCCCGGACACGTCGTGTTCTTTCATCCGGGAGAGCGTTGCGCATGGGTGGGCGATGTGCTCTTCGCCGGCTCCATCGGACGCACCGACTTTCCGCGCGGCAACCACGAGGCGCTCATCAGGTCGATCCGCGAGCGGCTCTTTCCGCTCGGCGATGACGTGCGCTTCGTGCCGGGGCATGGACCGATGTCGACCTTCGGGGCGGAGCGCAAAAGCAATCCTTTCGTCGCGGACCGCCTGTTCGCAAACGGCTGAGGTGATGGATCCGATGAACGGCGCGCAGCTGCTGGTGGCGGCTCTCGAGAGCGAGGGCGTGAAGCGGATATTCGGTGTCCCGGGGGAGGAGAACCTCGATGTCGTCGAGGCGCTGCGCCAGTCGGGCATCGAGCTGGTGTTGACCCGCCACGAGCAGGCGGCGGCGTTCATGGCGGCAACGCACGGCCGCTTGACCGGGGAGGCGGGAGTCTGCCTGTCGACGCTCGGGCCCGGGGCGCTCAATCTGACCACCGGTGCCGCCTATGCGCAGCTCGGCGCCATGCCGATGGTCATGATCACGGGGCAGAAGGGCGTCCTCAGCCGCAAGCAGGCCCGCTTCCAGATCGTCGACATCGTCTCGACCATGACGCCGCTGACCAAGATGGCTCACCGTATCGTCGGCACGGCCACCATTCCCTCCATCGTGCGGGAGGCGTTCCGGGTCGCGCAGCAGGAGCGTCCGGGACCGGTGCACCTCGAGCTGCCGGAGGACGTCGCAGCGGAAGAGGCGCCCGACGTTCCGCTCGTGCCGCCGCATCCGACCGCAATGCCGATCGCTCATCCCGCGGCGCTCGATCGCGCGGCGGAGCTGATCCGTGCGGCCCGGCATCCGCTGGTGATGCTCGGCGCGGCAGCCAGCCGCCCGCGCCTCGCCGATGCGCTGTCGGATTTCGTCGGACGATTGCAGATCCCGTTCTTCAACACGCAGATGGGCAAGGGCTCGGTCGCCGGCGGCTCCGGGCTCTACATGGGCACGGCGGCGCTCTCGGAGCGCGACTACATCCATCAGGCGATCGACCGCGCCGATCTCATCATCTCCATCGGCCATGACACGGTCGAGAAGCCTCCCTTCCTCATGGGACCCGACGGCCCCACCGTCCTGCACGTCGGCTATCTGCCGGCGACGGTGGAAGAGGTGTACTTCCCGCACGCGGAGCTGATCGGCGACATCGGTCCCAGCCTGACACTCCTCGCCGACCGCCTCGAAGGCAAGCTCCCGCGCGCCGGCGCGCTGCTGCCGCTGCGCGAGCGGATTCTGGCGCGCATCGCGGATCGGGCGGAGGAGAGCCGCTATCCGCTGACCCCGCAGCGCATCGTGCGCGACGTGCGCCAGGTGATGCCGGAGGACGGCATCGTGTGCCTCGACAACGGCATGTACAAGATCTGGTTCGCCCGCAATTACCGCACGCGTGTCGCCAACACGCTCCTCCTCGACAACGCGCTCGCCACCATGGGGGCGGGACTGCCTTCGGCCATGATGGCTGCGATGCTCCATCCGCGCCGGCGCGTCCTCGCCGTGTGCGGCGACGGCGGGTTCATGATGAGCTCGCAGGAGCTCGAGACGGCGGTGCGCCTCGGGCTGAACCTCGTGGTGCTGATCCTGCAGGACGACGCCTACGGCATGATCCGCTGGAAGCAGGCCGCGGACGGATTCGCGGATTTCGGCATGACATTCGGCAATCCCGACTTCGTCACTTACGCCAAGGCCTACGGGATGAAGGGGACGCGCGTGGACAGCGCCGGCGGCCTCGCCCCGGCGCTGGAGGCGGCGTTCGCGGCCGGCGGGATGCATCTCGTGGCGGTGCCGGTCGACTACTCGGAAAACATGCGCGTCCTCGTCGAGGAGCTCGGGAGCGTAAGAGAGTAAGACGCCGCGCGGCAAAATCCTCGGGCCGCCCGAGGAGGCCGCCGCGGCCTCTTGCCGCTGCGCGAAGCGGGGCAGCGCATCCGCCGCATGGGAGCGCTTCTTGCGCCGGCCCTGCGAGGCCAATCGGCCGTCGGTCGGCGCAATGGCGAAAATCAAGCGTCCTGCGGCCGCGATTCCGCGGCATCTCGAGACGATGGAGGCGCGGCTCGTCGCTGAGCTGCCGCGCGATGCGGGATGGCAGTACGAGCCGAAATGGGACGGCTTTCGCTGCCTCGCCCTGCGTGACGGCTCGCGCGTCGAGCTGCAGGCCCGCTCCGGCAGGAGCCTGTCGCGCTACTTCCCCGAAGTGCTGGCCGCGGTCGGTGCTCTCGATGCGCAGCGCTTCGTCGTCGACGGCGAGTTGGTCATCCCGCGGGGCGAGACCTTGTCGTTCCAGTCGCTGCAGATGCGCCTGCATCCCGCGGCGAGCCGCGTGGCGCGATTGGCGGCGGCGACGCCCGCCGTGCTGGTGCTCTTCGACATGCCGTTCGGGACCGGAGGAGCCGATCTGATGGGCTCGCCGCTGCGCGAGCGGCGCGCGGCGCTCGAGCGGTTCTTCACCGCCCTGACCCCCGCGCACGCGGGACGATTCGCGCTGACACCCTGCACACGATCGGTGGCCGAGGCCGAGGAGTGGCTCTCGCGCGCGGGAGGCGCGCTCGACGGCGTGGTCGCCAAACGGCTCGACGGCCGTTACCTGCCGGGCGAGCGTGCCATGTTGAAAGTGAAGCGCCTGCGCACGGCCGACTGCGTCGTCGGTGGCTATCGGCTCGGCAGCGGCACCCGTGAAGTCGGCTCGCTGCTCCTGGGTCTCTTCAATCGCGCGGGCCTGCTCGATCACGTCGGCTTCACGTCCTCGATTCCGGAGCGCGAGCGCAAGGCGCTCACGCAGCGGCTGCGCCGGCTCGCGGGCGGTCCCGGATTCACCGGCAAGGCGCCGGGTGGGCCGAGCCGCTGGAGCCGTGAGCGCTCCGGCGAATGGTGCCCGGTGAGGCCGTCTCTGGTGGTGGAGGTTTGCTACGACCAGGTGACGGGCGGACGGTTCCGCCATGGCGCGCGGCTGCTGCGTTGGCGGCCCGACAAGGCGCCGCGGCAGTGCACCGAGGAGCAATTGGGCAGGGAGGCGCGGCCGAGCCGGCTGATCTCCGGCCTGCTGCGGCCGGAACGCCCGCGGAGCGGGCGCCACGGCAGCATGCCCTCGCGCTGATACACTGTGCCTGCGGGCGATCCTGCCCATCGAGACGGAGGCGTGCTCGGCGTGGCCCCCCGGACCGGCCTGTCGGCCTGCATCATCACGTACAACGAGGCCGACCGGATCGAGGCCTGCGTGCGCTCGGTCGCCTTCTGCGACGAGGTGATCGTCGTCGACTCGCACTCGAGCGACGACACCCGCGAGCGCGCCGCGGCGCTCGGCGTCCGGGTGATCGAGAGGGACTGGCCTGGCTATCGCTCACAGAAGCAGTTCGCCGTCGACGCGGCGAGTCATGACTGGGTTCTCTGTCTCGATGCCGACGAGCGGGTGAGCGAGGAGCTGCGGGCGGAGATCCAGGCTTGGCGCGAGCGCGGCTTCGGGGACCGCGCGGGCTGGTCGGTGCCGCGCATCACCGACTACTTCGGCAAGTTCCTCCGCCACGGGAACGCGTATCCGGACCGGCTCGTGCGCCTCTTCGACCGCCGCCGAGGCGGCTGGGTCGGGCGTGAGATTCACGAGAACACGCGCGTCCAGGGGCGGGTGGGCAAGCTCGAAGGTCATCTGGAGCACTACTCGTACCGGACCCTCACCGATCACGAGCGCCGGATGCAGCGCTACGCGGAGCTGATGGGCCAGGCGCTCTACGCGGACGGCAAGCGATGCGGCCTCGGCAAGGTGCTGCTCAATCCGCAGTGGCGGTTCTTCCGCGGCTACGTGCTCAGGCTGGGCTTTCTCGACGGCTGGCGGGGGCTGGTGTTCGCGCTGGTGGAGTCGAGCTACGTCCGCCGCAAGTATCTGCAGCTCTACATCCGCTGCCGCGGGCTGCCGAGCTGAAGAGCGGGCGGGCGCGGACCTCCTGGCGCGCCCCGGTCCGCTGGCGCCGCGGCGCTGCAGGCGTAAAATCCCGGTCGTCTCACCGCCTGTCACGGAAAACGGAGCCGGGCATGACGTTTACGATCACGGTGAATGGCAGAAAGCGCGCCGTCGATGTCGATGCCGATACGCCGCTTCTCTGGGTGCTGCGCGACGAGCTCGACCTCAAGGGCACTAAGTTCGGCTGCGGCATGTCGTTCTGCGGCGCCTGCACCGTGCACCTCGACGGAGTGCCCACCCGATCCTGCATCACGCCGGTCTCGAGAGTGGGCAATGCCTCGGTGGTCACCATCGAGGGCATCGGCGACAGCGAGGTCGGCAAGCGGGTCAAGGAGGCGTGGCTCGCGGTCGATGTCATGCAGTGCGGCTACTGTCAGGCGGGCCAGGTCATGACGGCCACCGCCTTGCTCGCGCGCAATCCCAAGCCGACGGATCAGGACATCGACGCCGCGATGAGCGGCAATCTCTGCCGCTGCGCCACCTACACGCGCATCCGCGCGGCCATCAAGCAGGCCGCCGGGCTGCCGACGGACGATAAGAGGGAGGTGTGACATGGCAGCTCCGAATGCATTCGAGCAGACCGCGCGCGCCCGAGCGGATGGCGATTGTGGCGCGCCGGCTCAACTGTCGCGACGCGTCTTCCTGACGGCCGGTCTCGCCGCGGGCGGCGGGCTACTCCTCACGCTCAACATGCCGCGCGGCGCGGATGCGAGTGAGCCCATCGCCGTGGGACCGGCCGCCGGAGCGGAGCTCAACCCGTTCATCAGCATCGCACCCGACGGAGTCGTCACGATCGTCGCCAAGAACCCCGAGATCGGCCAGGGAAGCAAGACGATGCTGCCCATGCTGGTCGCGGAGGAGCTCGACGTCGACTGGTCGCAGGTCCGTACCGAGCAGGCGCTGCTGAATCCGCTCTACGGCCCGCAGTTCGCGGGCGGCAGCATGGCGACACCGCTCAACTGGGAGCCGATGCGGCGTGTGGGCGCGGCCGGGCGGCAGATGCTCATTCTCGCGGCGGCCCAGGCCTGGGAAGTGCCGGCGGCCGAATGCGAGACGAGCCAGGGGAGCGTGCGGCATCGGCCGAGCGGCCGGTCCCTGAGCTACGGGGCGCTCGCGGCCAGAGCCGCGGCGCTTCCGGCGCCCGATCTGCGGTCCGTCACGCTGAAGGACCCGAAGGACTACCGGATCATCGGCAAGTTCACCGGCGGCGTGGACAGTGCGCGCGTGCTGGAAGGCGCGCCGCTGTTCGGCATCGACATGGTGGTGCCCGGCATGTGCTACGCCACCTTTGAGAAGGCGCCGGTATTCGGCAGCCGCGTGGCGAGCGCCAACATCGCCGCCGTCAAGGCGATGCCGGGAGTGCGCGATGCCTTCATCGTTCGCGGGGCGGATCCGGACGCCGTCTTCAACATGGGCCTCGTCGAGGGCGTGGCGATCGTCGCCGACAGCTGGTGGCATGCTCAAAAGGCGCTGCAGAAACTGCGTGTCGTCTGGGACCGCCACTTCGCCTCGGGGCAGAGCACGGCGGAGTTCGAGCGGCAGGCCGAGCATCTGTCACGGCAGAAGCCGCATTCCATCATTCGCAGCGACGGCGAAGTCGACAAGGCGTTTGACGGCGTCCACAAGGTGTTGGAAGCCGCGTACTCCTATCCGTTCCTGGCGCACGTGAATCTCGAGCCACAGAACTGTACGGCGCACTGCAAGCGCGACGGCAGCGTCGAGATCTGGGCGCCGACGCAAAATCCCGCCCCGGGGCGCAAGCTGGTCGCGGCGACGCTCGGAATCGACGAGGACAGGGTGACCGTCCACATGACACGGGTGGGCGGCGGATTCGGGCGGCGGCTGATGAACGACTACATGGCGGAGGCCGCCATGATCTCCAAGATGGCCGGCCGTCCGGTCAAGCTGCTGTGGAACCGGCGCCAGGACATTCAGCATGATGCGTATCGGCCCGCGGGTTTTCACTATTTCCGGGCCGGGCTCACGGCCGAGGGCGCCCTGACCGCGTTCCAGGATCACTTCGTGACGTTCGGTCAGGGCAGGAAGACCGCCTCCTCGGCCGATCTTCCCCGGAGTCATTTCCCCGCTGGCTTCGTGCCGAATCTGCAGTATGCGCAGTCGCTGATCGAGCTCGGCGCGCCGACCGGGCCGCTGCGCAATCCGGGCGGCAATGCGCTCGCATTCGCGTTCGAGTCCTTCATCGATGAGCTGGCGCATGCCGCCGGGCGCGATCCGCTCGACTTCCGGCTCAGCCTCTATGGTGCGCCGCGCGTGATTCCGGTACCCCCGTGGAGAGGCCGTCCCGAGCCGCCCTTCGACACCGGGCGGGTGCGCGCAGTGCTGGAGCTCGTAGCCGGGAAGTCAGGCTGGCGGCAGCGTCACGATCTGCCGCGCGGCACCGGGATGGGGCTCGCCTTCTACTACAGCCACTACGGCTACTTCGCCGAGGTCGTCAAGGCGAGCGTCGGACCGGACGGCACTCCCAAGGTGCACAAGATCTGGGCGGCAGGAGATGTCGGCCGGCAGATCATCAATCCCGCGGGCGCCTACAATCAGGTGCAGGGCGGGGTGCTCGACGGCCTCGGTGCCGCGCTGCACCAGGCGATCAACATCGAGGGCGGACGGGTGGTGCAGGAGAATTTCGATACGTTCGGGCTGCTGCGGATGAGAGAGGCGCCTCCGGTGGAGGTGCACTTCCGCATCTCCGATAATCCGCCTACCGGCCTCGGCGAGCCGGCGCTGCCGCCGGTCCTGCCTGCGCTCTGCAACGCGCTCTTCGCCGCGACGGGCAGGCGGATCCGCAGGCTGCCGATCGATCCCAGGGAGCTGAGGAGGGCCTAGCGGGCTGCGCCGGGCGACACGCCGGGCGGCCGCACCCGATCCTCGATCGGGGCGGTCGTCACCTCTGGCCGTCGAGCCGGTCAGCGGGGCGGCGGTGCCGTATTCGAGGGCTGAGTCCTGCGGGAATGGATGTGGCTTCGCTGCGTCCGCTCGGACTTCTTCACGTGATGCTCCGCGCTCGCGACCCGCATCTCCTTCGATTGCGCCTTTTTCATCTTGTGCGTCGTGCGCTTCAACTGAGCGGTCGCGTGGTTGAGCTTGCCGGTTGTCGCGCGCATCTGCTCGTTCTCCTGCTTCACCTGCGAGGTGAGTTGCCGCACGCTCTTCCTGCTCGCAGGCCGATGGCTCGCCGGGGTGCCGCTCTGGTTGCTCTGCGATGTCGTCTGGGCCAGGGCCGGGCCGGCCGTCAGGCCGAAAGCCGCGGCAACGAGCGCGGCGATCACGTTCTTCGAGGATGAGCTCGGTCTGCGCATGAATGCACTCCTGTGGTTTCGGAACAGGCAGGCTGCCGCAGCGAGCTGCGGGCGGCCTTGCCGGTCGGTCTCTTGAACGAATCTCAAGCAAAGGGCGTTCCAGACCGGCTCGCCGCGCCGCCGCGCCGCTGCGCCGTCGAGAGCGAATTCCCGCCGGATGTCGAGCTAGGGCTGGACGCGCTCCACCGCCGCGGCCGGTGCGCCGCCGCGAATCCTAACGGCGAGCCATGGAATGCCGCGGTAAGAATCCGCGACCACCCAGGCAGCGCTCGTGAGCGCCCACGACAGGATGAGCTCGCTGCGCTGACCGGTGCTGCTGATTCCGGCCGCTGTCGGAGGCACCCACACGAGGAGCGTGAGCAAGCCCATCTGCAGCGCGCACAGCCCCGCCGCCAGCCGCGCATACACCCCGATGAGCACCGCCGCCCCCGCCGCCAGGTAGGCACACCCGGTGCCATATGCCCAGGCGACATGCCATGGCAGCCAGGAGGGCACCAGCGGTGCGGTCAGATCGAGATAGGCGAAATGGGACAGACCGAAGGCGAAGAGCGCCAGAGCGTACAGCGCCCGCGCAAGCCTCACGCCCAACTCGCCGGTGGCAAATCCGAGCCGGCGCCTGTCCCATTCCGCCGCGAGCGACGCATACAACACCCAGGCGCCTGCCACCAGCACCGCGCTCTCGCCGCAGCTCTGATAGGACCCTTCCACGGTGGGCGCGCGAAGGATGAAGGGCACCTTGAAGAGCAGCATCCACAGCAGCAGATAGCCGAAGAGCACACGGGCGGCAGTGGCCGAGGCGCGAGGCACGAGCAGGCCGAGGCCGCACGCCAGGGAGACGAATGCGCAGAGATAGATCAGCGCCTCGCGGGCTGCAAACTCCTTCGGCACCCCCTGCCATATGGGGGCGAGATCACCCTGGAGGAGTCCCAGAATGCCAAGGGCGACCATGGTGGCCGCAAAGACGGCATGACTCACGCCTGCGATGCGCATTGCCCATCCCCGGTGACGTTCCGCGAAGCTCGGGAATTGTAGGCGGCTGCTCGAGCCGTGTCGCCCCCAGGCGCGGGGGAGGAGCGTGACGGGAGCAGGCCTCGGCCTGCCCGCAACGGGTCCCGGTGCAATGCACCCATTGCGCCGGGATGCCGGGCGGGACCAGGCCGCCTGTATGATGCGAGGCGGAGGACCGCGGGCGCGTCGTCAGTTCAGCGTCAGGCTGGTGCGCACCGCGGGGTTTTTCAACAGGTTGTTCGCCGCGTCGATCAACGAATCCGAGAGCACCTGCTGATAATTGTCGAGGTGGTATGAGCGGCCGAAGGTCTGGTTCGCACCCCAGACCGTACCCTGCCAGAGGACCTTGCCGCTGCGGTCGCTCACGGTGACGTCGAGTACAACGCTGCCCGAGTAGTTGTTTCCTTCCTTGACGAAGAACTTGCTGACCTCTCCCGAGATCACCCGATCGGCGTTCGCGCCGGCGGCGGGGTAGCCGGCCTGCGTGAACAACTGCTGCAGGTGCTGGGTGACGAATGGCCCCACCGGATCGGCGGTGGTCACCGGCCTGGGAGTGGTTTGCTCGACGTTCTCGCCGACGAGCTTGGGATCGGGGGCCGTATCGCCGAAGGTCTGGAACCGTACCGTCGCCGGGGCGCCGCGACTTTGCGTGACGCCCAGATCGAGTGTATTCGTCGGCGTCCAGGCCAGCGGCTGGTTCAGCAGTGGCGTTTGCTGAGCACACCCGCTCAGCATGGTCAGCGCCAGTGGAACGGCGAGCAGCGCGGCCCGTCCGGCCGCCAGTGGCAACTTCGACACGTGCACCTCCCGAGCAGTCGCAGCCGACAACCTTTAGCTCGTACGTTAGCATATAGACTGCTCGATAAGGAGACAACTTGGAGCTTGCCAGTCATGCCGACGCCCTTGCCGTGAGATGCCGCTGCCCGCTCGGGGCGATCCTACTTTTGGCCCTGCTGGGCCATGCGCCACGTGCCTTCGGCATCGGTCAGCCGCAATATGTCGGGACGGCACCGACGCCGGGCGCGTTCACGCTGTCGCAGGGTGGGGCCACTGCGCAGTTGTACGTCGACCCTAACGACGATTGGGGCGTCGTGCACGCCGCACGCGAGTTGAAAGCCGATCTTCAGCGTGTCACCGGCGAGGCGGCGCCGCTACTGGACAAAGCGGGATCGCTGCGGGGGAATGTGGTCGTGATAGGAACCGTCGGGAAGAGTCGCCTGATCGAGCGGCTGATTCGCGCCCGGGAGATCGATGTCAGCTCGATCCGCGGAAAGTGGGAGGCGACGCTGACACAAGTGGTGGATCATCCGCTGCCAGGCGTTGCCCGCGCCCTGGTGATCGCCGGCAGCGACCGGCGCGGCACGATCTACGGTGTTTACGACCTGTCCGGGGACATTGGCGTCTCGCCCTGGTACTGGTGGGCCGACGTGCCGGTTCGGCATCGGAAGGCGCTGTACGTGGGGCCCGGGCGATGGGTGGTGGGCTCTCCGGCCGTCAAATACCGGGGCATCTTCCTGAACGACGAGGCGCCTTCTCTGACGGGATGGGTGAACCAGAGATACGGCGGCTACAATCACCGCTTCTACACGAGGGTTTTCGACCTTCTCCTGCGGCTGCGCGCGAACTTCCTCTGGCCGGCCATGTGGAACAGCGCCTTTGCGGCCGACGACCCGCTGAACCCGAAGCTCGCCAACGAGTACGGGATCGTGATGGGCACGTCGCATGAGGAGCCGATGATGTGCGCCGAGAAGGAGTGGAAGCCGGCGGACGGACCATGGGATTACGCCGCCAATCGACAGCGGATCGACGAGTTCTGGCGCCATTGCATGGAGCGCGACAAGAGCTACGAGCAAGTGGTGACGCTGGGCATGCGCGGCCACAACGACACCCCCCTGTCCAAGGGGGACAACGTTGCGCTGATGGAGAGGATCGTGGCGGATCAGCGCAGGATCCTCGAGAGGGTGGTGAATCCCGATCCGGACGCGGTGCCCCAGGTATGGGCGCTCTACAAGGAGGTGCAGACCTACTACGAGAACGGCATGCGCGTGCCGGACGATGTGACGCTCCTCTGGAGTGACGACAACTGGGGGGACCTGCGGCGGCTTCCGACACCGGCGGAGCGCAGACGCAGCGGCGGGGCAGGCATCTATTACCACTTCGACTACGTCGGTGGACCGCGCTCGTACAAGTGGCTCAACACGAATCATGTGCCGAAGATCTGGCAGCAGATGCACCTCGCATGGAGGTACGGCGCGACGCGGATCTGGGTCGTCAACGTGGGCGATCTCAAGCCCATGGAGCTTCCGATCTCGTTTTTCCTGGACATGGCGTGGAATCCGGCGCTGTTCCATCCCGGCGATCTGCAGCGGTACACCCGGGCCTGGGCCGCGCAGCAGTTCGGGCCGGAGCATGCGGCGAGGATCGCGCGGCTTCTCGAGACATACACGAAATACAACGGGCGGCGCAAACCGGAGCTGCTGGCGCCGGACACGTTCAGCCTGGTCCATTTCGACGAGGCACGGCGCATCTACGACGAATGGCAGTCGCTGGCGGACGAAGCGGAGCGCCTGGGCCGGCAGCTGCCGCCGGCCTATCGGAGCGCGTACTTCGAGCTGGTGCTCTATCCGGTAAAGGCGTCGGCGATCGTCAACGAGCTGTATATCACCGCGGGCGAGAACGCGCTGGAGGCGAGGCAGGGCAGGGTGGGCGCCAACGATCTGGCGAGGCGGGCGCGCGGGCTTTTCGCCGAGGACGCACGGCTGACGTACCGGTACAACCACGTGCTGGAGCACGGCAAGTGGAACCACATGATGGACCAGACCCACATCGGCTACACGTCCTGGAACCAGCCGCCGGTGAACGCGATGCCGGCGGTGACGCGGGTTCAGCCGCTCGCGGGTCCCCACATGGCGGTGGCTGCTCAGGGCTCGGCCCTCGCCGCGGACGGGCCGCTTCCGGCGCTGAAGCTGGCGACCTTCGATGCGTTCAACCGCCAGCAGCGCTCCATCGACATTTTCAACCGCGGTGACCGGCCGTTCGAGTGGACGGCGGCGCCGGACCGGCCGTGGATCCGGTTGAGCTCGACCTGCGGAACCGTGAGCGTGGATCAGCGGCTGCAGGTGAGCATCGACTGGACCCGGGCGCCGATCGGCCGAAGCGATGGCGAAGTCGTCATCCGGCAGAAAGGCGCTGCCGCCGTGCCGGTGCATGTGACTGCCTTCAGGCCGGTCACGCCGAGGCGCGATACGCTCGAGGGATTCGTGGAGGCGAACCACTACGTCTCCATCGATGCGGCACATTTCACCGGGGAGACAGAAGCAGGCGGCGCCCAGTGGGTGAATATCCCCGGGTACGGCGAGACCCTCTCCGGGATGACGATCTCGCCGGTGACGGCGGCCAGCCGGCTGCCGCCGCAGGCCGCGCCCACACTGGAATACCGGATGTTTCTCTTCGATGAGGGAGCGGTCAGCGTACAGGCGATTCTGGCGCCGACACTGGGCTTCGTCCCGGGGCGCGGGCTGCGCTATGCCGTGTCGTTCGACGATCAGCCGCCGGTAATCGTGGATGCCCTCGCTGACGACTCTCAGCAGGCGTGGGCGACGGCGGTAAGCGATGGCGTGCGGAAAGTGACGACCATACTCCACGTGGCTTCGTCGGGCTACCACACGTTGAAGTTTCGGATGGTGGACCCGGGCGTCGTGCTGGAGAAGCTGGTCCTCGGGTTTGCGAATCCCGATGCGCAGCATTCGGCGGGTAAGGCCGCTTCAACAGCCCCGACCGTTCCTGCGAGTTATCTGGGCCCGCCGGAAAGCTATCATCGGATGATCCCGTCCGTGTCCAAGCGCGATCAGCTGCGCCCGTGAATCCTCGACAGGACGGATCTCAGTGCCGCAACGGAGGCCTCGTCCGCGTTGCGCGCCCGCCACGCGACGAAGCCATCGGGCCGCACCAGCACGCAACCGTCCGGCTCAATCCCGTGCAGCTCGCAGAGGGATCCGGATGGATCGGTGAGGCCGTCGAGGCCGGGGCGCGAGATGTCCAGTCCGATGCGCTCCTCGGATGCCGCGGTCCGGGCGCAGCGGCACCATGCCTCGGCATTCGGACCCGCGAGCAGCACGAAGCGGGTGTCGTAAAGATCGAGCGACGAGATGCGCCGGCCCTGTCTCTCGAGCCACAGATGCGGGGCGCGTGTTCCGGGGCGGGCGCGTGACTCGCGCGGGCTCATGTGCGCTGCGCCATCATCGAAGGCCTCCCCGACGACAGCGCGCGAGCGGTACACGTAGCCGAGCTCGATGTTGAGGTCGCCGACGAGCGGCTCGCAATGCTCGGGACCGAGGCTCGGATCGGTGCGCAGAACGTATCGTGTGTAGGCCTGCTCGACGGAGAGCTGCGCGACCGGACGGCGCTCGGCCTCGTAGGTCGCGAGCAGCGTGGCGGGCGCCTCGTTTCTCAGCACCCGCGCGAGCTTCCAGGCCAGGTTGTGGGCGTCCTGCACGCCCGTGTTGCCTCCGAACCCGCCGGTCGGGGGCATCACGTGCGCCGCATCACCGGCGATGAGCACACGCCCGGTCTGCAGCCGCTCGGCCACCTGCGCGCTGGCCTCCCAATGCATGATGTTGTCGATCGAGACCGGAATATCCTTCGACCCGAGCGCGCACGCCACGAGATCGAGCGCGCGCTCGGGCGTCAGGGATGTCGAGACGTCCGTGGTCGGCTGTCCCGGGTCTCCTTCGGTGTTGACGGCCAGGAAGGCGCTGTCGAAAGGCTTCTCGAAGCGGAAGAATCCCCGCAGGCGCGGATTGTTCACGTAGACGACCGCCCATTGCTTCCCGGCGAGGAGCGAGCGCAGGTCGGCCCGGAAATAGATGGTGACGCTCCTCGAGAAGAGCGGCCGTCCCTGCATCCCGATGCCGAGGTGACGTCGCACCCCGCTGTGCGCGCCATCGGCCGCAATGAGATATTGCGAGCGAACCGTGAAGGTCGCTCCACTGCCTCGATCGCGCAGCAGCGTGCTGACTCCCGTCGAGTCCTCGTTCAGGGAGAGCATCTCCGTGGAGAACCGGAGGTCGGCGCCGAGCTGCCTGGCGCGCTCCATGATGAGCGGGTCGAGCGCGTTCTGTGACAGAAACACGCGCTCGCACGGACTCACGTCGCGGATGCCGGCATTGAGATCGGCGATGAAGAGTCGGGTCGCCCCGCCCACCAGCGTCTCGACCTCGACGACTCCGCCGTCCTGGACGAATTGCTCCGCGGAGCGCTCGCGAATGACGGCTTCGAGATCGACCGAGCGGAAGATCTCCATGGTCCGCTGCGTCGCGTGTGCCGCGCGCGGATGGATGGCCGTGCCGGAGTGTCGCTCGATCACGAGAGGGCGAACGCCGTGCCGCGCGAGCAGCGCCGCGGCCGACAGCCCGACGAGACTGCCGCCCACGATGAGGACCGGGACTTCGATATCGCGCGTCATTTCCTCTTCGGCTCCGGAACGTCGCTGCGTTCCCCTGGCTGAGTTTTCGATATTCGAAAAAGAGTGCGAATACCGAAGGATACTTTGAGCCTGATCCGCCGCGGAGGCAAGGGGCCGCGCCTGCGGTGCGGGCGGATCTCGTTGCGCGGCGAGGCGGGCAGCGGGGCGCCGCTTGCGGACCGCGCGGTGCCCTTCATTGCGGCCCGGAAAGCCATGGTGCAATCTCGGCTGATGCAGCCGGTGGTTCCCCGCTCAGTGGAGATGTCGTGCGCGCCTGCGGGGGCAGGCTGCTTCGCGCCCATCACCGACGGCCGGGAGCGCTGGGCCGCGCGCCAGCAGATTCCGCGGCATCGGCACGATCAGGCATACGCGGCGGTGGTGTTGACCGGCGGCTACGAGGAGTGCGGCAGCGGCGGCCGCTTTCGCGTGGGTGCCGGTGATGTGCTGCTGCACCGCGCGTTCGATGCGCATCTCGATCGATTCTCGGCAGCCGGCGCGCGCATCCTCAATCTCGTGTTGCCCGATCCGCCGCCGTCCTGCGACCTCGGTCGCATCAGCGATCCGGATGCGCTCGTCCGGGCTGCGGAGCGCGATCCCGCCGAGGCCCGTGATGTCTTGCGCGAGCAGCTGCGGGAGGTCCGGCCGGACCGGGAGGACTGGCCCGATGTGCTCGCCCGCCGGCTGCTCGAGGATCCGGCCTGCCGGCTCGAGATATGGGCCAGCGAGCATCGGCTCTCACCCGAGACGGTCTCGCGCGGTTTCGGCAAGGTCTTCGGGGTCTCACCCGCGTGCTTTCGCGCCGAGGCACGCGCGCGCCGCGCTCTGGCGCTTCTTGCCACGAGCGCTGCGGGGAGCCACTCGCTCGCCGCCATCGCGGATGCGGCGGGCTTTGCCGATCAGGCTCACATGACCCGGGCGGTGCGCTCCCTGACCGGCCTTCCGCCGGGCGCCTGGCGCAGCAGGTCAATCCGGTTCAAGACGCAAGGGCCGGATGCCGGTTGAATCCGGCCATGAGCGCCATCGAGACCTTCGCCGAGCCCCGGTTCCGCCTCAGGATCGTTCCACTCCTGGTCGCCGTCGCACTGGGCGTCGCAGTGCCGTTCGGCGCGGCATACCTCGCCTGGCTCTGCAGCCTGCTCTTGCACACGCCTTCTCCGAAGGGACCCCTGTTGCATTGGCTCTACATGCAGCACGCGTTCCAGCTCGGCCTGGCGCTGCTCGCCATCGCAGTGCTGAAGCATCGGCTCGTGCCTGCGGATTACGGGCTTCACCTGCCGCGAGGCAGGACCTATGTCTGGCCGGCGATTCTATGGGGTGCCTTCTTCGGGCTGGTGATGACGCTGGTCGACTACGCGCCGCAGCTGCTCGCGCACACCCGTCCGGATCCGGGATTCCCGCTGACGCGCGGCAATGTCTGGGGCTGGAGCGTGTTCGAGGGGATCTACGTCGGGCCGACGGAGGAGATCCCTTTCCGGGCGCTGATCGTGACTTACCTCGCTGCGACCATGCCCGGAAAGCTGCGCATCGGCCGGTTCGACATGAACTGGGCGGGGATCATCGCCGCGGTGCTCTTTGCACTGCTGCACGCGTCCAACTTCGCCACGCGTCCCTGGCCGCTGGCGCTCGGACAGCAGATCTACGCCCTCGCGCTCGGCGTGCTCTATGCGTACTGGCTCGAGAAATCGGCGAGCATCCTGGCTCCCATCGTAGGCCACAATGTGAGCGACCTGGTCGAGCAGCTGATGGTGTTTGCCTGGTGCGGCGCGCTGTGACGGGCGGGCGCTGCGGGAGCCGGCCTGCCTCAGGATGATGCCTCGATCTTCTCCGCACGTGGCCGCAAGCCGCGATCGCCGGGGAAATCACCGGCCTCAAAGCGGCCCGGCCGCGTGTCTGCGCGGTCGGGCCGCTTCACCGAGACGTTCGCGGCATCAAAATCCGCAGTTCGCCGCAGTCAGGCGCATCAGGCCAATCCGACGATCGTGTCTTTCATGCTTCCTTCCGCCCATACGCCCTTGACCTTGTCGAGCATTCCAAGATACTCGCGGTCCTTCAGCAGCGCTTCATTCACCTCCGTCATCTTGTCGAGGCTGTTGGCATCGAAATACCAGTGAATGGAGGCTCCTCCGAAGATTTCCGCGCCGCATTTCATGTTCAGTGAATGGCGTTGGTTCAGATACGAGGTCACCTCGCTGGCAAATTTCAATGCGGCGGGCAGGTCTCCCGCGGTCTTCACCGTGGCACTGCGCTCAAATCGGTACATGGCTTCCTCCGGCTGTCGCTTGCGCGATGTTGAGGTTACGACGCGGCAGGGTGGCACACAGCGGGAGCTCGCCGGAATTCGGATCACTACCTACCGCTGAGGAAACGCCCGGGCACAGGCGGCGCCGTGGCGGGCCCCGAATGCGCGGGCGTGAGCCGCGCACTCACCGCGGCGGTGTTCACGGCTCCGTCGGCCGACAGTCGGCTATGGCTTGTCCGCGATCGGGCTCAATCATCGAGCCCCAGGCCGTTCAGGATTCTTGGCGCATGTCTTTCCACGCGCGCTGCGCGGGTCGCGGATTGCCTGGCTCCGGCGAAATGCAGCAGATACGCCTTCTGTCGTCCCGGGGTGAGTGCCTGGAAGGCATCGGCCAGCTTGGGGTCATCGGCCAGGCGTTTGCTGAATTCCTCGGGCACATCGAACTCCGCTGCGCTCTTCATCGCCACCCTGGCGCCCGATTTCTCAACGGCGATGGCTTGCCTGATATAGGCCGCGACCACCGCCTTCTGCCTGTTGATCTGCGCGAGAGAAGAAAACCTGAGTTGTCTCGCGGCTTGCACGTTCTTCGTCTGCTGAATGAGCAGGCCCTCCGGATCCTTCAGCAGGGCGCCCTTCATGAAGAGCAAGGCGCAATAATCCTTGAAGCCGTGGATCAGGACCACGTTGCGACCGGCCAGATCGTAGCAGGCCTGGCCCCATTTCAATTCTTCGTTGAGGCCCGACGCGAGGCAGAGCCGCCGCAGCGCCGCATATTCGGCGCCCCAGCGCTTCTCCTTGCCGTGAACCTTGCTCACGAGGGGATTCATTCTTCCTTCGATCCCATCCGAACGATTTCTGCTCGCGGGTTTCACTTGATGCCAACCGGATGATGGCCAGCAGGGCTTGCTGTGCCGGTCATCATGCCACATGCGCAGGCCGCGATGCAGAGCGGCCGGCGCGACGGTGGTCCCGCGCTGAGGTCCGATATCGAGACCGAGCGATCCCCGGGTGTTGGTCGATACGGCTCGCGGATCATCAGGAATGGCGCTGCGCCGGTTTCGCGGTAAGCGGGACGTATCCCGGTCGAGCTGCCACTCGGGAAATCCAGGCTCTCACGTTCGGCAGGGGGGCAAGATCCAGTTGCGCTTCGTGCGCCACGTGCGTGTAGGCATAGAGTGCGATATCGGCGATCGAATAGCGCTCGCCCACCAGAAACGGGTGCCGCCCGAGGTGAGTGTCCATCAGGGCGAGGGCAGCTCGCCCCTGCTCGAGACGTGCCGGGAGCTCTTGCCGGCGCGGAGAGTCTGCCGGCAGGTGCTTCAGGATGAAGCGCGGGGTGGCGACGTACGGCTCGTGGCTGTACTGCTCGAAAAACATCCACTGCAGGACCTGCGCGCGCTCGAGCTTGCCTGGGGGCAGGTATTCGGTGCCCTCCGCGAGATACCAGAGGATCGCATTGGATTCGGCAATGCACGTCCCGTCGTCGAGCTCGAGCGTGGGGATCCGGCCATTCGGGTTTTTAGCGAGGAAGGCCGCGGTACGGCTCTCACCGCGCACGATGTCCAGCTCGGCCCAGCGGTAGGAGAGTCCGAGCTGGGCGAGGAGGAGTCTCACCTTGTAGCCATTGCCGGAGTCGAGATAGTCGTAAAGAATCATTTCAACCAATCTCCGCGTGCGAAATGTTGAAGCGCCGAGCCTGGGTGTGCGCCTCATGCGCTCGATCGTGCCGATGGCGTCCCGCCGCTCGTGGGCGCCGCGGCAGGGAGATCCTGCGCGAGTGCGCTCTCTCGAGGCAAGCCCTTCGCGTGCGCTTCCCAAGTGCCGGTCCGCAGCGTCACGGGCGAGTAGTCGAGGAACGCCCCGCGCAGCGCTGCCGCCCGCTCGCGGTACCGGCCTCGGCGGACCTGAAAGTGCCAGATGCGCTCGGCGCCTTCGTACGGCCGCGCAGTGCTGGCGCTCCAGTCGACGGCGGCGAGGCCCTGGAGCTGGAGGAGATCACCGGTCTCGAAGTCGAGGAAGAGAAGTGATGACCTCGGCTCCCCGAGGAAGTTGCCGAGGGTGTTGAAATAGCGGTTGCCACGAAAGTCCGGTATGGAAAGCGTGTTGCCCGTCACGCGCACGAAGCCCGGCCGGCCCCCGCGATGGGAGATATCCGCCCCGCCAGCCGTTCCCATGCCCGCCCGCGAGTGGCTCGCCACGAAGAAGGTGTCTGACTTCGCGATCAGCGCTCGGGCATCTTCATCGGCGAGAGATTCAAACTCCCGCATGCGACCCGGCACGGGCTGCATCCGGCGCAGGGCACGCCGCTGGATGTACTGGGGACAATTCCCGAAGCTCTGCCTGACGGCCACGGTGAACCCTGATGCGTCCACGCCGGACACCACGCCGTTCGCGCGGTTGCGCCGCCGCGTCGCCAGGTCGATGCCGAGGATCGCAACGTCGACTCCGATGGAAAGGGTTCCCGCGGCTGGGTCGTCGGGAGGAGGCAGTGCCCGAATGCGAAGCGTGGTCGGATCGGGTGACTCGACGAATCCCGGCTCGCCTTCGAGCAGCGCTGCCAGCGGCCAGCCCTCCGCGTTGGGCGTGGCGATGAGGATATGAGGCAGTGCGGCGAAGAAGCTGCGGTGCTGGTCCGTCATGACATTGCGGATGCCGGCGCTTCTCGCGCGGACTCCGGCAAGGGCTTGAGCCGCGAGCTCATCGGCGTGGAACACCGATTCCTCGCGCGACGGCGCGCTCTCGGGCGGGGTGGATTGATCCATGTACGTCGATCTCAGCCGGCGCGGCCCCCTACGAATCCATCGTCGGGCGAGGCTGGCGAGCGGCTATGGCGGGGCAACGCACGCGTGGCCCGTTGAGCCGTCGATATGGCTCGGGCAGTCGCTCCGCGAGACGGCTGGAAAGCCCGGCACCCCGCAGATTGAAGTACGGTTCGTGCATCGGAAGCCCTTCTGATCGGTCGCACGCGGCACTTTCACGCATTCTATACTTGCGGATTTCGGCGTGAACTGGGCATCATTGGAAATCATAATTGCAGATCCCGGAATGATCAGATGGATCGCCTCGATGAGCTGGCCGTGCTCGTGGCGGTGGTGGACCACGGAAGCCTTGCCGCCGCCGCTCGCCGCCTGCGCCGCTCGCCGCCTGCGATCACGCGGGCGCTGGCGGCCCTCGAGCGCCGCATCGGTGCCCGTCTCGTGGAGCGGACCACCCGGCGACTGTCGCCGACCGAGGCCGGGCGGGCGCTCGCGGAGAGCTCCCGAGCGCTGCTCGGCGCATACGACGCCGCGGTTACGGGAGTCTCGCCGGCTCCCGTCCGCGGCCTCCTCCGAGTCACCGCCCCCCTGCAGTTCGGTCGGCGTCACGTCGCGCCGCTCGTCGCGTCGTTCCTCGACGAGTTCCCGGAATCACAGGTGGAGCTCGTGCTGCACGATCGCAACCTCGACCTGATCGAGGAGGGGCTCGACGTCGCGGTCCGGATCGGCGCGCTGGCGGATTCCTCTCTGCTCGTGAGGCGCGTCGGGCAGGTGCATCGCGTCCTGGTTGCGAGCCCCGATTACCTGTCGAAGCGGGGAACGCCCGGTAAGCCGGCGGACCTCGCTCTTCACGATACGATTTTCGGCACTGCCACGCAGAGACCGCTCGAGTGGCGCTTCGACGGGCGCGGCCCGGCGGCCATCGTCCGCCTCGCGCCTCGTCTGCTCGTCAATGAGGCCGAGGCGCAGCTCGTAGCGGCTCGCGCAGGCCGCGGCATCGCGCGGGTCCTGTCGTATCAGGTCGCCGATGACATCTCAGCCGGCACTCTCGTGCGCCTGCTGCAAGCGTTCGAGCCACCGCCGCTGCCCGTTCAGCTCGTCGCGGTGAGCCGTGCATATATGGCGCCGAAGGTCAGGGCGTTTCTCGATCACGCAGCGACGCGGCTCGAACGGCTGCGGCTCATTCACGAACGTCCCCGCGCCAATGCGCTTTCGCCGGAAGGTCTTGAAAAGGTAGCGAAGAGAGCACGATGAGCAACGAGCAGGCACCCGTGACAAAAGGCGTTACGGTGAAGTTACTTGCAACGGTTGATCTTGGTCCCGAGATCGAGGGCATGGCAGGTCGCCAGCTTCGAATGCGCATGGTGACCATCGAGCCCGGAGGCGTCTTCGGCCCGATTCACGACCACAAGGGCAGACCAGGCACCGTCTACATACTGCAAGGAACGATCACCGACCATCGAAATGGAGTCGCTACGGACTACGGGCCCGGAGTGGGCTGGCCCGAGGACAGGAACACCACACACTGGCTCGAGAACAGAGGAACGATTCCGGCGGTGGAGATCTCGGTCGACATAGTCAGGCAGGAGCAAGCTCGGACCTGATATCCAACGCGGCTGTCGGGCCTGACATGCGGCTCGGCCGGGGCGCGTCAATCGGCTTTGCCTCCTGTCTCGCTCCGGTTGGGCGGTCGTGCCGCGTCATCCGCTGGATGATCAGCGGGTGAATGCCGCCGCGCCCATGGCCAGCCGAGGCCCTGCAGATAGCAGTATGCGCACCAGGCGGCTCGCTCCGCGGAGCATTCAGGAATATAGAGGAGCAGCTCACGGTCGCTCGCAAGCCCGTATCCACCCTCCGCGAAGCGGGCGAGGCGAAAGTGCTGCTCCGCCGACTTCATCGACTCGTTGAAACTCTCGATCCCGGAGAGCCCTCGAAGTCCGTCGGCGGCTCCAAAGACCGACTGCCGTGCTTTCCCCTGCTCGGCCAGCGCTTCGATCCGCTCACGCAAGGCCGCGAAGCGCTTCTCCTCGGCATGGTCGAACAGCGGATCGTCCTGCTCGAACATCGTGAAATCCAGTGAGTCCCAATCGTCCCTGGACAGTCGTTGCTCGGCCAGGCGGAAGAATCGCTCTTCCTCGAGCCGTATGTGCTGCCGGTAGTGCCCGGTGAATTCTCGAATCACTTCCCGCGGGGGTGGCTCTCCGGCGGGCGGCTCCCCGCCAGGCCGGCGCATCGCGTCAGCGAATGCCTTCGCAAGCTCGTGAAGCCGGCGGTGGTCCGCGACCAGATCGCGGAGGGCGGCGCATGAGTCCGGATCGCGCATTTTCAACAGCCTGTAAACGAGGTCCTCCTTGGGGTGGTGACACCGGTCCGGATAGTCGCAGAAATACTCCGACGCCAGCCGCAGCAGCTCCTCGTCCATCCGCTTGCCCATGTCGGCAAGCGCCACCTGATCCTCGATCAAGCCGAGCAGCTTGCTCAGCTTTCCATGCTCCAGGCGCAGCAGAAACAGTGTATCTCGCATCTCGGTTCTCCCGCGGCGTTCGCGGATGAGGTTACGAGCGGCAAAATGGTACCCACGGATGCCGACCGCAATTCGGATCACTACCTACTGGTGGCTCTCGGGACGCGACTCGAATCGCTCCGGGTCGGGCGCCCGAGGGGGTGAGCGCGAGGCGTCCGCTGGACGAGGGGGCCTGCGGAGCAGCCCTCATGCAATCGAGCGGGACTTCCTCGGGCTGAAAACGACTGCCGCTCGCGGCGGCGGACACTCCCGGAAACAGTGAGCCGGTAGCCCGGTCGGCCCAGGAAGCATCACCCCACGGGCACCGCCCCCGATGGGGCGCTATCGCCGTGCGCGACGCTGCTCGTCTGCACCAATCGCTCGCGCCTCGGTTCGAGCTTCGCGACTGGGCAAAGCTGCCGTGGCGGTGCAAAGCCGTCCTCGCCGGCGGCCTCTGGCGTTGTCGCCGCACCAGGGGCGAACGTGTGGAAGAGCGTCTTCAGGAGAGCCGCCGTGACGCGGATATCCAATGCTTGGCGGGCCCTCAGCCGCCCGGATTCACCCAGACGGCGTCGCAGCGCTGCCGATTGCAGCAGCGCCTGCAGGACGCGCGCGAGCGCCTTGCTGTCGCGGTCGCCCAGCAGGACTCCGTTCCTCCTGTGCTCGAGAACTTCGGTGATGATTCCGTCCGCCGTCGAGACGACAGGAATGCCCATCGCCATCGCCTCCGCGAGCCCTTCGGGGAGGTATTCCCGATCGGCAAGCTGCACTCGCGGCAGGGCGAAGACACTGGCGTGACGCAACAGGTGTCTCAGCTGGGTGGGCGTCACGCTACCGTGGGTGGAGACACGGTCGGAGACTCCGAGCGTCTCGATCGCATGAAGTACGGCTCCGGACTGAGCGCCCTCCGGTCCCACCAGCCAGCAGCAGCAAGCCGTTCCCGCCGCCTTGAGCTGCGCACACGCGGCGATCAGATATTCAAAGCCGCTGCTCTCTTCGAACCGGCCTACACTCAGTATCACCGGCACCGAGGACCCCTGTGGCGCGGGCCGCGGACTGAAGTACTGTGTGTTCACTCCGTGATATACGGTATGGACCGCGCCGGCTTCGGGAAAGGCTTGCGTCAGCCGCTTGCGAGCCGCGTCGGAGCGGGTGGCAACGAAGCGCGATGCCGCGAGTTTCTGCTCGAGCAGGGCCCGCTCCAGCTCGGCATCGGGAAGGGCCGAGGTCACCGCGGTGAAACTGAAGGAAAGGCCCGTCAGGCGGCTGACGAGCCACGCCCGGGTCGAGGTGCGATTCCCCTCATAACCGTGGACATGCCGCACCGTGCCGGCGTCGAGGACCCGTGCGGCGATCTCGACCGCCAGAAGGAAGTCCTCGACGAGCTCCCTTTGACGGCTCGGGTTCGATCTCGATTTCCAGGACATCGATGCAACGGCCGCCAATGTCGCGAAATAAGCCCGAGTCCGGCGGTGGAGCAGCCGCAAGTGCAGTGCGGAAAGCGCGGCAAGCCGGCGGACCGCGACAGGTGCGGAGAGTGCGGCGGACGGGCCTGTCAGGCGCGGCATGCATGTCAGCGGAATCGCGGCGGCCGCGAATGCCTCGAGCACAGTCAACTCGGTCCGGGGAACCAGCGAGAAGACGTGCAGCTTGACTCCCGTCAGGGACAATTGCTGCACCTCGGCGGCGAATGCCTCGACGCGGTCCGGCATTTCCGTGAGGAGGTATGCAACTTCACCGTCTGAATCGGCGTTCATGGATCGTCTCCACTGCCGCGGTCAGTTCGGCCGCGCATCGGGACCCCAGGATCTCGGACCGAGTTGACGTCAGACTGTGCTCATCACCGCGACCATCGTACGCTCGAGGGCAACGCGGACGCCGACATCCGTGGCGGCTGATCAGTCAACAGCCTGCCGCATCTGCTACGGAGCCCTGAACCCATGAGATGTCTCGGCCGCTAGTAGATACGGCGGGCGGCCAAGTTTCAACCGAGAATGCGTCGCATGAATGAGACAAAGACGACATCGGGGTCATGTGCAGCCAACTTGCGACAGTTGCCGCCTGGCTCGCCGATGCCTTGCCGGCGGCGGCAACATGAGCCGGCGTCACTGATAGAAAATATGGTTGCCGATGACGGCGACCACCTTTCTCGTCCTCGACCATCCCGGGTGGATGCTGGTGGCGTGGTAGTAGAGGGCACCGGGCACGACGGACTCGTGCAGATCATCGAGCTCCGCGCTCGCCACGGCCATCGCCTGCCTCCAGGCAGGTCCGTCGTTGGGCGACGCCGCGCCGAGCTCGGTCCAGGAGAAATCCGCGACGTAACGCCGGCGGCCCGGATCCCACCGGGTCTCGTGGACCACCGCGCAGATCGTATGCGGAAAATTCGGGGCTTGCGTTCGGTTCAGGGTGACTTCCGCAACTGCGTATTGCCCCGCGAGCGGCTCGCCTCGCGCTTCGAAATAGACGTTCTCTGCCAGACATTGCAGATCCCTGGCGCGACGCAGCGCACGTGCCGCCGCTCGCTGCTCAGCCTGAAGCTCCAATTGAGCCCCATTCCAGTAGGCGAAGTAGATGATGCCCCCCATGCCGAGAGCCGGCAGCCCCAGCATCGCGACGAACATCAGGCTCCCCGCCGCTCCGAAGCGAACGGCCGCGAGTCTATGCCGCCAGGCCAGTCGCCAGAGGCGCGCTTCGATGATCAGGGACGTCAGCATGATCGGAGGGCGCCGCGGGCGCCGCGGAACCGGTCCGGAAGGGCCGCCGCAGGGAGTTCTCGAGCGGGCCGACCGGACTAGAGGACCCCATGCAGATCATCGAGATCGTTGATGACGCGCCAGCGACCCCCGCCTTTCTCTATCGTCGACTGCCACCTGGCCAGCCGTCCGAGGTACAGCCGCGGGTCGAAGTTGTCGGCGCGCAGCTTGGTTACGTTGAGCGCGACGACGTCGAAGCCCTTGAAGTCGAGGGGAATGTCTCGAACGTATCCTTTGGCGAGGTCCTGGTTCATATCGGAGAAGAGCAGTATTTCCTTGCGCGCCGTGTGCTTCTCGTTGAGGAATTCGATCGCCTGCAGCAACCCCCCGGTGATGTCCGTATAAGACGCGGGCGCCGAGTGATCGAG
>DASZYK010000501.1:0-4326 GCA_035545455.1 Steroidobacteraceae bacterium | reverse complement strand
GGCGTTCCGTGCGGCCAGTCCGAGCCGGCGATGAACCGGGGGGTGGTGGCAATCAACACCAGGCGCCCGACACCCGCGGCAGGCGGGCGAGCCCGCTCGCCGGCCGCGTTCTGCCCGGCCGCGAGCCGCAGCGCGATCTGTCCGCCAAGAGACCAGCCGAGGAGCGAGTATTCATCTGCGAGACCGGCGACGGTCTCGCGGATCTGCGCCGCCTGCCCGTCGAGTGAGGAGCGCTCGGCATCCCAGGGGCTGCGGCCGTGGCCGGGCAGATCGACTGCGACGATCCGGAAGCGCCCGCACAGGGCAGCGGCGAATCCGTCCCAGACACGTACGTTGAGCCCCCAGCCGTGA
Organism: Steroidobacteraceae bacterium; assembly: GCA_035545455.1. Taxonomy (GTDB): domain Bacteria; phylum Pseudomonadota; class Gammaproteobacteria; order Steroidobacterales; family Steroidobacteraceae; genus 13-2-20CM-66-19. The sequence continues at coordinate 3,975 of DASZYK010000501.1, read as the reverse complement.
AGGAGCACCAGGGTGGGTCCGCTGCCGCGGACCTCTGTATACAGGCCGCTCATGTCGCACCCGCGGCAGCGCTCGCGCAAGCCCGGCTCAGGACTTCGATCAAGGCGTCGATCTGAGTCTCGTGATGCCCTGCGGTCAGCGTGATGCGGAGCCGCTCCGAGCCGGCCGGCACCGTGGGCGAGCGGATGGCAACGGCCCAGAAGCCGGCCTCGAGCAGCGCGTGCTGGGCAGCGAGTGCGGCCCGTGCGCTGCCGAGCGGAATCGGCTGGATGGGCGTGACGGAGTCGGCGAGTGGGATGCCCGCCCCGCGCGCCGCCGCGCGAAAGCGCGCGGTGAGCGCCGATACGCGCTCCCGGCGCCAGGGCTCCTCGCGGACGATCCGCAGGGCCGCGCGAGTCGCCGCCGCGACGGGCTGGGGCAGAGCCGTCGTGTAGATGTACGGCCGGGCCCGCTGGATGAGGAACTCGATCAGGTCCGCCGAGCCGGCGACGAAGGCGCCGAAGGACCCCAGCGCCTTGCCGAGGGTGCCGACGAGCACCGGGACCTCGCCGCAACCGAGGCCCGCGGCTTGCAGCGCCCCGCGGCCGCTCTCGCCCAACACTCCGATACCGTGCGCGTCATCGACGACCAGCCACGCGCCATGAGCGCGCGCGGCCTCCGATAACGCCGCGAGCGGTGCGACATCACCGTCCATGCTGAATACACCATCGGTCGCGAGCACAGTCGCTCGCGGCATCTCGGCGAGCAAACGCCGCGCCGCGGGAGCATCGCAATGCGGATAGCGCCGGAACCGCGCGCCGGACAAAAGACCGGCGTCGATCAGAGATGCGTGGCTCAGACGGTCGAGCAGCACTGATTCCCCGCGACTCGCGAGCGCCGTCACCACGCCGAGATTGGCCATGTATCCGGTCGAGAAGAGGAGCGCGCGGTCACGGCCGATGAAGGCGGCGAGCTCCTCCTCGAGCGCGGCATGCTCCCGCCCGTGACCGCTGACGAGGTGCGAGGCCCCGCTGCCTGCGCCGCAGCGCGCGGCGCACTCCGCCATCGCGGCGGCGAGTGCCGGATGCGCTGCCAGGCCGAGATAGTCATTGCTGCTGAAGTCGACGAGCCGGCGGCCCTCGACGATGACCTCCGTGTGGCTACCCTTCCGCGGGTATCCGTCTACGGTCGCGCGGCGTCGCCGCAGGCATTGTCGCTCGATCTCCGCGAGCGCGGGCTCAAGCGGCTGTCTCTTCATTGGCCGGGCGTGACAGGCGGCTCTCTTCCGAGACCGGCTCGGGCGGACGCGAAAACGTCCGAGGTCCGCCATCGCAAGTGGCCGATGCCCCGGGAAGTCCCTCGGGCCTGAGTCCCAGCCGCGCGAGCAGGCGCCGATCCCGCTCCACGTCCGGATTGCCCGTGGTCAGCAGCTTCTCGCCGTAGAAAATCGAGTTGGCGCCGGCGAGGAAGCAGAGCGCCTGCAGCTCATCGCTCATGCCCTGACGTCCCGCCGACAGACGCACGTGCGCGCGCGGCATCATGAGGCGCGCCGCCGCGATCATGCGCACGAAGTCGAGCGGATCGACGGGCGCGGCGCCGTCGAGCGGCGTGCCCGGCACCTGCACGAGCTGATTGATGGGGACACTCTCCGGATGCTGCGCGAGATTGGCGAGCGTCATGAGGAGTCGCGCGCGGTCGTCGGCCGATTCGCCCATGCCGAGAATGCCGCCGCAGCAGACCTTGAGATCCGCGGCGCGGACCGCTTCCAGCGTGTCGAGGCGATCCTGATAGGTGCGCGTGGTGATGATCTGGCCGTAGAACTCCGGCGACGTGTCCAGATTGTGGTTGTAGTAATCGAGGCCCGCGTCCTTCAGCTCACGGGCCTGCTCCGGTGTCAGCATGCCGAGTGTCGCGCAGGTCTCGAGCCCGAGCGCGCTGACTTCGCGCACCATCTGTGTGATGACGCGCAGCTCCTTCGCTTTGGGCGAGCGGTAGGCCGCGCCCATGCAGAACCGCGTCGCACCGGCCTCCCTGGCGCGCAGCGCGCGCTCGCGTACCGCCGCAATCTCCATCAGCTCCTCCCGCTCCAGCCCCGTGTCGTAGCGGACGCTCTGCGGGCAGTAGGCGCAATCCTCCGGGCAGGCGCCCGTCTTGATGGAGAGCAACGTGCTCATCTGCACCGTCTTGGGCTCGTGATGCTCCCGGTGCACGCGCTGGGCGTGGTAGAGCAGATCCGTCAGGGGCAGGGCCAGGAGGCTCGTGACCTCCGGCAGCGTCCAGTCGTGGCGAACGGTTCCGAGGGCGGTCGCGGTCATAGCGGGTCCGGTGATCTAGACGGCCGCGATGTTCGCGGTGATCCTGGCGAATGTCAACGAATGAGTGTCTTCAGAGTATACAGTTGCTCATTTTCTGATCAGCGCCGCAGCAGATGCACCGCGAGCGCGATGGCGACCGCGATGGCGCCCACCACGTTGACGAAGACGGCGGCCGCGGCGCAGTCCTTCACGATCCGGATCTGCGGATGAATCCCGGGGCTGAGATGGTCGGCGAGCGTCTCGATGGCGGTATTGAGCAGCTCCGCGCCGAGCACGCCCGCGCTCGCCAGCATGACGGCGGCCCACCAGATGGGGCCCGGGCGGAGCAGCACCAGGGCCGCCACGACCAGCGCGAAGAGGACGAGCTCCAGGCGCACGCTGCGCTCGGTGCGCACGCCGTGCAGCAGGCCGGCAAGGGCGAAGCCGAACCTGCGCAGCAGACTTTGATTCTTGTGGTTGTTCAACGCGCGTACACGTACTGCAGCAGGACGCCGATGAAGATGGCCATGCCGACGTAATTGTTGTTCAGAAATGCGCGCAGGCAGGCGGCGGGCTCGCGCGCACGGATCAGCCATTGCTGATACAGAAAGAGCAGCGCCGCCGTCGCGAGACCCGCGTAGTACCAGCCGCCGAAGCTCATGTCACGCCCGGCCAGCACCAGCGCGAACAGCATCATCGCCTGCAGCGCGCCGATCAGCACCCGGTCCATGTCGGCGAACAGAATGGCGCTCGACTTGACCCCGATGGTGAGGTCGTCCTCGCGATCCACCATGGCGTAGATCGTGTCGTAGATCACCGCCCAGATCACCGCCGCGAAGTAGAGCACCCAGGCGATGCGCGGCAGAGAGTCGCGCTGCGCGGCGAAGGCCATCGGCACGCTCCAGCCGCCGAAGGAGATGCCGAGATAGAGCTGGGGCAGCGGGAAGAAGCGCTTCACGAAGGGATATGACACGGTGAGCGCGGCGCCGATGAGGGCCAGCTTGATCGTGAAGATGTTGAGCCGGGTGACCAGCCACAGCGCCGCCGCGCCCAGAACGACGAAGAGCGTCAGCGCCTCGACCGGGGACACGCGGCGAGCCGCGAGCGGCCGCTCACGGGTGCGCTTCACGTGCGGATCGATATCCCGATCCGCGAAGTCGTTGATGACGCAGCCGGCCGCGCGCATCACGACCACGCCCAGCGCGAAGACGATCAGCACCTTCTGGTCGGGCCTGCCGGCGCCCGCGACCCAGAGCGCCCAGAGCGCCGGCCACAGCAGCAGCCACGTGCCGATCGGGCGATCGAAGCGAGCCAGACGAGCGTATTCCTCGAGGCGCCGGGCGAGGCGGTAGTAGAGGGGGGCCTGCCTGGGCTTGCTGGGGAGGGGGAGGTCGGGGGTGGCTGCGGTGGTGTTCATCTGTTTACATTCGGTCCGGGGAAGGCTCGCTGAAGGGCGGCCCGTGATCCGGTTCAGGCTCGCACCACTGGCCTTCCATGGCGGCAGGGCACCCAGCCCACGCGTCCTGCGTGGGCGCTCGTGGGCGAAGCGCGGATCGAGGACACATTAAGTGTCCTCGATGAAAGGCACCGCGCTTAGCCCACTCGCCCATACTGCTCGCCCGTGCCGATCCAGCGGGCGGCTAGTGCCGCAATATTATCCGGGTACTTCGCGATCAGCAGCTCCGCGGCCTGTTGGACGCGT
>DASZYK010000500.1:0-6091 GCA_035545455.1 Steroidobacteraceae bacterium | reverse complement strand
GCCTTCTCAGGGTCGACGGCGCGTCTCAGGGCGCCGACAACCCTGCTTATAATGACCTTCATGGAGACCGATCACCCTTACTGAGGCGTCAATGACCGCTGATGCAACCGCGAGGGCCTCTTCGGATGCCTGGATCGGCGCCGCGGACCGGGCGCTCCGCGCGCTCTTCGCGCCGGCGCATGCTTCCCGTCCCGTTCCGCAGCCTCCGGCCGCCGAAGAGGGCACTCCCGATCTCTCGCCCGACGAACGGCGCCGGGCCGCGGCCCTGATGCGGGTCAACCACGCCGGCGAGATCGCCGCACAGGCCCTTTATCACGGCCAGGCGATCGCGGCGCGTTCCGACGCCACGCGCCGGATGCTGCTCGATGCCGCGCGCGAGGAAACGGACCACCTCGCCTGGTGCGAAAGCCGCCTGAAAGAGCTCGATTCCCGCCCGAGTCTGCTCAACCCGCTGTGGTACGCCGGCTCCTTCTTTATTGGTGCGCTCGCCGCTCTGGCGGGCGACAGGACCAGCCTCGGCTTCGTGGTCGAGACCGAGCGGCAGGTCGAAGGGCACCTGGATGAGCATCTCGGCCGCCTGCCCCGGGCTGACCTGCGCAGCCGGGCCATCGTGCAGCAGATGCGGACGGACGAGGCCGCGCACGGCGCCAACGCGAGGGCTGCCGGTGCGTCGCAGCTGCCGGGGCCGGTGCGCGCGCTCATGCGCCAGACCGCCCGCATCATGACCGGCACGGCCTACTGGGTTTGATCGCCGCGCGCGCATGACTCCAACCCCGCGCCCCGAGGCAACGCGCTGCTCTGGTTTTCGCGGCACCGCGTGCGGTACGCTTGCGATCAGCGGGGTCAACGTATAAACACTCTCTCAATCATGACCACACAAAATCGGGGAGCGGGTATGGAAGAGAACATCAAGCCGTTGAGCGACATCCCGGCGATCAACCGGTTCTTGAGCTACTGCCGCATCCGTACCGTGCCATCCAAGACGGTCGTCATCCATGCGGGTGATCTGCCGGATGTCCTTTACTACATCATCAGCGGCTCCGTCGAGGTGATGATCGAGGACGAGGAAGGCAACGAGATGGTGCTCGCCTACCTCAACCGCGGGCAGTTCTTCGGCGAGATGGGCCTCTTCTTCAGCGACCAGCCGACCCGCAGCGCCTGGGTGCGCACCCGCAACCAGTGCGAGCTGGCCGAGATGACCTATCCGCGCTTCCGCCAGATCGCCGCCGAGAGTCCCGGTCTGATCTTCGAGCTCGCCACCCAGCTCGCCACGCGGCTCGACCGCACCAACCGCAAGCTCGGCGATCTCGCGTTCGTGGATGTCACCGGCCGCGTCGCCCACGCCATCAATAACCTCTGCGAGGAGCCGGATGCGATGACGCATCCGGAAGGAATGCAGATCAAGGTCAGCCGGCAGGAGCTCTCCCGCCTGGTGGGCTGCTCGCGCGAGATGGCGGGGCGGGTGCTGAAGGTGCTGGAGGATCAGGGGCTCCTGCGCGCCACCGGCAAGACCATCGTCGTATTCAACGCGCGGCCGAAGATGAAGACCCGCCCGGTCATCGTGCCGGCCAAGCCCGTGGCGAAGAGCCCGGCACCGCCCGAGATCGATGACGAGGACGACGAGGACGACGAGGAGTAGGCAAGAGAGGCCCGGGACGGCCTGCAGGCGCCGCCCCGTCAGGCGGCCGTGATCTGCGCGCGCATGGCCCTGATGGTCGCCGCGTAATCGGCGCTGCCGAAGATCGCCGATCCCGCCACGAAAGTATCCGCGCCCGCGCGCGCGATTTCCCGGATGTTGTCCACCTTGACTCCGCCGTCGATCTCCAGGCGGACATCGCGGCCGCTGGCATCGATGCGGCGGCGCGCCTCGGCCAGCTTGCGCAGGGCGGTCGGGATGAACTTCTGGCCGCCGAAGCCCGGGTTGACCGACATGATGAGCACGAGGTCGAGCTTCTCGAGCGTGTAATCGAGGTAATCGAGCGGTGTCGCGGGGTTGAATACCAGGCCCGGACGGCAGCCCTGCTCCCGGATGTGCTCGATGGTCCGGTCGACGTGCCCGGTCGCCTCCGGATGAAAGGATATGTAGCTGGCACCCGCCGCGGCGAAGTCCGGGATGATGCGGTCCACGGGACTGATCATCAGATGAACGTCGATCGGCGCGGTCACGCCGTGCTTGCGCAACGCCTCGCAGACCATGGGGCCGATCGTCAGATTCGGCACGTAATGGTTGTCCATCACGTCGAAATGGACGATGTCGGCGCCAGCGGCCAGCACGGCGTCGACCTCCTCGCCGAGGCGCGCAAAGTCGGCCGAGAGAATGGAGGGGGCGATCCAGGGGGCGGCCATGCGTCAAGTCTACGCGGACGAGGTGGCGGGGAGAACGCGCCTTGCGCCGCAGGGCCGGCTGAGGCGTCGAATTGAGCCGATCAGGAACACCCGCCGTGCCGGCGATGAGGCGCCAAGGTCACTGCGTGAGCCGTGCGAGGGCTTCGCGGTACTTCTCGCTGGTCCGGGCGATGATTTCCGCCGGCAGCTTCGGTCCCGGAGCCTTCTTGTTCCAATCGAGGGTCTCGAGGTAGTCGCGCACGAACTGCTTGTCGAAGCTCGGCGGGCTGGTCCCCGGCCGGTAGGTGTCGGCGGGCCAGAACCGCGACGAGTCGGGGGTCAGCGCCTCATCGATCAGCGTCAGCGTGCCGTGCTCATCCACTCCGAACTCGAACTTGGTGTCGGCAATGATGATGCCGCGGCCGAGGGCATGGGCCGCCGCGAACCGATACAGCGCGAGGGCGGTGTCCCGAACGCGCGCGGCAAGCGGCGCCCCGATGAGCTTCTCGACCTGCGCGAAAGAGATGTTCTCGTCATGCTCGCCGGCACCTGCCTTGGTCGCCGGAGTGAAAATGGGGGACGGCAGGCGCGAGGCGAGCGCGAGACCCGCGGGCAGCGGCACGCCGCACACGCTGCCCGTCTTCTGATAGTCCTTCCACCCGGAGCCGATCAGGTAGCCGCGCACTACGGCCTCGAGGGGCAGCGCCTTGAGACGTCGCACGATGACGGAGCGGCCCTCCAGCGCGGCCCGCTCGGCGGGGTCGCTGACGAGGTCGGCCACCGCGCGCCCCGTCAGATGGTTGGGCACGATGTGGCGGGTGCGCGCGAACCAGAAGTTGGAAATCTCGTTGAGCACGTGGCCCTTTCCGGGTATCGGATCCGGCAACACCACATCGAAGGCCGACAGCCGGTCGGTGGTCACGATGAGCAGCGCATCGGCGCCCGCCGAGTAGATATCGCGCACCTTGCCCTCGTGCAGTTTCTCGAGCCCGCGGAGCGAGGTGCGGAAGACCGTTTGCGTGTCCATGCTTGCTACTATAGCAGCGCATATGCGGTACACCGGCAAGGTCGTGGGGGGCTTGATCGGCTTGTTCCTGGGGCCCATCGGCGCCCTGGCGGGCGTGCTGATCGGGCACCAGGTCGACGAGCAGCTCGATCGGCAGGATGCGCAGCTGCCCGGTCCGGAGGAGCTCGCAGCCATCAGCGAGCGCTTCTTCCGCGCCACCTTCCGGGTGATGGGCTATCTCGCCAAGGCGGACGGCCGGGTCTCGGAGCAGGAGATATCCGCCGCGCGCGCGGTAATGGCGGAGCTGCGGCTCGACGCTCCCCGGGTGCGGCAGGCCATCGAATGCTTCACGGCGGGCAAGCAGCCCGGCTTCGATCTCGGCGCGGAGCTGGACGATCTCGGCCGCGCCTGCGCCGGCCGGCCGGATCTCGTGCGCGTCTTCGTCGAGATCCAGGTGCGCGCCGCCCTCAGCGGCAACAACCTCGATGGCCCGGTGCGCCCACAGATGAATCGCATCGCGAGCCGGCTCGGGGTCTCGCCTTTCGAGCTGGCGCAGATCGAGGCGGTGCTGCGCATCCGCGGCGGCAGCTTTCATCATGCGCGCGCAGGCGCCGGACCGCGAGTCAGCGAGGCGGAGAAGCTCGATCAGGCCTACAAGGTCCTCGAGGCGGCACCGGGCGACAGTGATCAGGACATCGTCAAGGCCTACCGCCGCCAGTTGAGCCGCCATCATCCCGACAAGCTGAAGGCGAATGGCCTGCCGGAATCGATGATCGAGCATGCCAAGCAACGCACGCAGCAGATCATCGAGGCCTACGAGCTCATTCGCGAGCGGCGGGGGATCTAGCCCAGTCTTCGATCACCCCCTGCAGCGCCTGCAGCCCGTCGGTGAGCGCCGCGGGCCCCGGCTGCAGGATGATGGACGACTTCACCTCGCGCACGAAGCCGCTGCGGACCGCGGGGATCGCGCTCCAGCCCGGCCGCGCCGCGACCTCCTCCGGCCGGAACTTCTTGCCGCACCAGGAACCGAAAATGATGTCGGGGGCGCGTCGCGGCACCTCGCTCGCATCGCCGATGATCCGGTCGCGGCCGAGGGATCGAGCGGCCAGCTCCGGGAAACAATCCTCGCCGCCCGCGATGCCGATCAGCTCCGAGACCCAGCGAATGCCGGAGATCAGCGGCTCATTCCATTCCTCGAAGTACACCCGCGGACGGCGGCTCAGCTCCCCGGCCCGAGCGCGCGCCGTCTCGATACCTCTCTCCAGCCGCGCGACCAGCTCGGCCGCCCGCGCCTCGCAACCGATCATTCCGCCCAGCGTGCGGATCATGCGGAAGATCTCCGCGACGCTGCGCTGGTTGAAGAGATGCACCTCCAGTCCGGCGCGCGCGAGTTGCGCGGCGATATCCGCCTGCAGGTCGGAGAAGCCGAGGACGAGGTCCGGTTGCAGCTGCAGAATGCGGTCCGTCTTCGCGCTCGTGAACGCCGAGACGCGCGGCTTCTCCTTTCGCGCGCGGGCGGGCCGCACCGTGAAGCCGGAGATCCCGACGATGCGGCGCTCCTCACCCAGCAGGTACAGCGTCTCGGTTGTCTCCTCGGTCAGGCAGACGATCCGTTGGGGAAATGCGTGGGATGCGGCGGACATGCGGGGTACCGGGTTGGAGCATCCGCGACTCTATCCGAGTGACATCGGCGTGTCAGCCGCTTAACCTTGTCGGCGATGTGGGCTCGATTCTGGTCCTTCCTCGACTGGTGCTTCTTCGGTCCCGCTTCCGTGGGACCGGGGCGCGGAGCGCGGCTGGTCCGCGCGATGCGCTACCCCTACGCGGTGGTGCGCGACCTCTCACGCGGCGACATCAACCTGCGCGCCATGGGGCTGGTCTACACGACCCTGCTGTCGCTGATCCCGCTCGCCGCCTTCAGCTTCGCGATCCTCAAGATCTTCGGGGCGCGCCGCGACCTCGAGCCCGTGGTGTACCAGCTCTTCAGCGCCCTCGGGCCGGCCGGCGCCAAAGATCTGACCGCCCGGGTGATGGAATTCGCCAATGGCGTCAGCGGCGGGGTTGTCGGGTCGGTGGGGTTCGCGCTTCTGGCCTGGACGCTGGTCGGCACGATCAAGAAGGTGGAGGACAGCTTCAATTTCCTCTGGCGCGTGCAGCAGCCGCGCAGCTTCGCCCGGCGGGTGAGCGAGTACCTGACCCTGATCGTCGTCGGACCGGTCATTCTCGTGGTCTTCATCGGGATGTCCCGCCGCGCGCTGGAGAGCGCTCCGATCCGCGTGCTGGGGCGGTTGCCGCTGCTCGACATACTCACCGCGACCGGCGTGAAGCTGGCCCCGTACGTCATGGTGAGCGCGTTCTTCACGGCGCTCTATCTGTTCATCCCCAATACGCGCGTGCGCTGGCGGCCGGCTCTCATCGGCGCTCTGGTGGCGGGCGTGGCGTGGGCGGCCGTGGGCCGGGGGTTCACCGCCTTCGTGGTGCACTCCACGCGGCTCACGATCGTCTACGCCGGGTTCGCTTTCGTCGTCGCCGCTTTGCTCTGGACCTACTTTGGATGGCTGATCCTGCTGGCCGGGGCGCAGCTTTCCTTCTACATCCAGAACCCGACTTATCTGCGGCTCGGTCTGCAGGAGCTGAAGCTGTCCAGCATCGAGCTCGAGCAGCTCGCGCTGCGCCTCATGTATTTCGTCGGGCGCACCTACGTGACGGGAGGCCGGCGCTGGACCGTGAATGGCCTCGCCACCGAGCTCGGTCTGCCCG
>DASZYK010000499.1:0-1802 GCA_035545455.1 Steroidobacteraceae bacterium | reverse complement strand
TCCGGGCAGAGACGGGCGTGGTGGTGTGAAGGAGGCGGACGGCGCGTTGGGCCGCGGGCCTGACCACTCGGTCGAATCCGTAGTGGTAGAGGCCAGGCCGGGGGTCACGCCAGCGAAAAAATGCGTCGATTACCTGGGCGCGGGCCGGCGCCATGCCGCGGGGCACCTGGAATTCCCGGGACTGTCGCCAGATACGCGTCGGCGCTTCTCCCTGTTGCGGTTCGGGCGGCGGCGCCTGGAGCGCGAGCCGATAGGCAATGAGCGGCAGATTCACGCCACAGAGGGTGGCAATCTCCTCCTGCCAGTCCGTCCGCCCAACCGTCGGCTCGATGATGATGAAGCGTCCATTGCGGGTGTCGCGCTTGAATTCGAGGCTTCCGAGGCCCCGGTAACGGGTGATCTCGAGGAAGCGCAGAGTCTCGCTGCGCAGAGCATCTGCGACTTCAGGGGCCGGAACGCAGATCGCGGTGGAGCCGATCTCCGGCGGATCACATACCAGCTTGCGTCCCGCGAAGAAGCCGGCCAACCTGCCTTCGCAGTCGCACGTGAAGAGCGCGAAGAAGATCTCCGAGTCCGGACCCTCCACCCACTCTTGAGCGATGAGCGGCGATGCGTCGCGAAGCATGCGAGCCGCCGCACGACGCGCATCCGCGACGGTTGGCGCGCGCACCGCGCGCTCGACCGCACCGGCGAGAACGAGTCCCTTGTCCGCCGGCTTGATGATCAGCGCCGGTTCCAGCTCTTGCAGTCGATCGAGGTCGGCCTTGGAGCCGATCACGGCGCCGCGGGGCACCGGGAGCCGAGCCGCTTCGGCGAAGCGCTGGAAGTTGGTTTTGTCCGACAGTGCGATCACGGATTCCGCGCAGGGCAGGGTGAAGCGGTAAGACGCACCGAGGCGATCGCGGTAGCTGGACACCGTGCTCACCGCAGGGTCGGCGGTCAGGATCAGAACTGGCGCGCATCGCAGAGCAGAAGCGAGGGCGAGGAGATGCTCGATCAGCCCCGGGCCCTCGAGCACCGGCGCGCGCACGAAAGTGCAGTATCGCGACCATCCCGCCGGGCAGTCTCGGGAGGACTCGAGTACGAAGACCCGCACGCCTCCGGCGGCGAGGCTGCGCACGACCCCCAGACTGTTGAGCGTGCCGCCCACCACGACAGCGGGCATGCGGTCAGTGTTGGAATGCGAGCTGCGCATCGAGTCGCTCGATCTGCCTCTGGCTGGTTATTGTGTGGTGCGCGGGCCGGCGCACCTTCCCCGCGAGAGACCCGCCCTGAGGGGAAACGGCACGATTCTAGCTCAATTCTCCCTGTAGACGAGCAGCATCGACGCGTTTTTCGATGCGATGCGGGCGTTGGAGACCATCAGCGATGCGGACAGTACGTCACGATAATGCCTGCCCACGCTGTAGGGCGTATCGTTCTTGTAGCCGAGGATTCCGATGACCTGCAGCGCCTGGTGCACGATGCGCGGAGCCGCCTCGGATGCGCCGATCTTGAGGTGATTGAGCTTCAGCGACCAGCCGATCGAGTTGAGTTGCCTGCGCCCCTCCGCGCCGCGGGCCTCGAGCTCATCGAGGTCGGCAGCGACGGCGAGCCAGTTGTTTCTCATGACCTGCAGCTCTGCAGACACGTGGGCGAGGGGAAGCGCATTCGGCGGCACGGCGCCGGGATTGCGCCGCGCGCTGCCGCGGACGAGCTCGGCGGCGCGCGCGACGGCGTCGGCCGCGATTCCCCACCAGAGGCTCGACCAGAGGACGTGCGAGAAGGGCACCATGGTCTGTGCCGCGATGTCGGCGAAGGCC
>DASZYK010000498.1:0-6501 GCA_035545455.1 Steroidobacteraceae bacterium | reverse complement strand
CAGGACTGGCGCGAAGTCGCGCGCGCGGTCCGGCGGCGCAAATTCGGCGCCTCGCCCCCCGGGTCCTGGCCCGAGAAGGCCCGCCAAGCTCGAGTTTTGCAGTATCGGGGCTTTTCAGCGGATCATATCCGCTCGGCCACTGGCGCCGATCTCGAACCGGACTGAAGAACTTGAAGCAGCCTCCATATCTCGGGGCGGCGGATGCGCGCCGCGCCTTCCTGGAATTTTTCCGCGAGCGCGGCCATACCGTCGTGCCCTCGAGCCCGCTCGTGCCCGGCAACGATCCGACCCTGCTCTTCACCAACGCCGGCATGGTGCAGTTCAAGGACGTGTTCCTCGGAAAGGAGCGGCGCGACTACCTGCGCGCCGCTTCCAGCCAGCGCTGCGTCCGGGCCGGCGGCAAGCACAACGATCTCGAGAACGTCGGCTATACCGCACGCCATCACACGTTCTTCGAGATGCTGGGCAACTTCTCCTTCGGCGACTACTTCAAGCGCGAGGCGATCCGCTTCGCCTGGAAGTTCCTCACCGGCACGCTGAAGCTCGATCCGGAGCGTCTCTGGGTGACGGTCTTCCGCGAGGACGACGAGGCGGCGGACATCTGGCTGAAGGAGGTCGGCGTCTCCGCGGCGCGTTTCTCGCGCATGGGCGAGAAATCGAACTTCTGGGCCATGGGCGACACGGGTCCCTGCGGTCCGTGCAGCGAGATCTTCTACGACCATGGGCCCGCAATTCCGGGCGGCCCTCCCGGATCGCCTGATGAGGACGGCGACCGGTTTGTGGAGATCTGGAATCTGGTCTTCATGCAGTTCGACCGCGCGGCCGACGGCACGCTGACTCCGCTGCCGAAGCCCTCGGTCGACACCGGCATGGGCCTGGAGCGCGTCGCCGCGGTGCTGCAGGGCGTGCACTCGAACTACGACATCGATCTTTTCAGGAATCTCATCCGCGCGGCCGCGGAGCTCGCGCACACCACGCGGCTGGACTCCAGCTCCCTGCGGGTCATCGCCGACCACATCCGCGCGTGCACTTTCCTGATCGTCGACGGCGTGTTGCCTTCGAACGAGGGGCGCGGGTACGTGCTGCGCCGCATCATCCGCCGCGCCGTACGCCACGGCTACAAGCTCGGCATCGAGGAGCCCTTCTTCTACAAGCTGGTTCCGGTCCTGGAGCGGGAGATGAGCGCCGCCTATCCGGAGCTCACCCGCGGCAGTGGGCTCGCCCAGAGGGTGCTGAAGCAGGAGGAGGAGCGCTTCGCGGAGACGCTGGCCAACGGCATGGAGCTGCTGGAGGGCGCGATCGCCGCCCTTCTCGAGGGGCGCGGCGGGCGGCGTGGGGAGATCGCGGTCATTCCGGGCGAGACCGTCTTCAAGCTCTACGACACCTACGGCTTCCCCGCGGATCTCACCGCGGACATCGCGCGCGAGCGCGGGCTCACCATCGACAGGGAAGGATTCGATGCGGCCATGGAGGAGCAGCGGCGCCGGTCCCAGGAGGCGAGCAAGTTCGGGGTCGACGTGCGCGGCGGCGCCGCCGTGGATGCACGCACGACTTTCCAGGGCTACGAGGCGCTCGAGTCGGAGGGCCACGTGGTCGCCCTGCTGAAGGGCGGCAGCCCCGTGGATGAGCTGCGCAACGGCGAAGAGGGCGAGGTGGTGCTCGATCGCACGCCCTTCTACGCGGAGGCGGGCGGGCAGGTCGGAGACACAGGTACCCTCTCGAGTGCGGCGGTGCGGTTCGACGTGCGCGACACTCTCAAGCGCGGCGCGGCCCACTCGCACGTGGGGCGGGTGGCGGAGGGAAAGATACGCGTCGGTGATCTTCTTCGGGCCCATGTGGATGGCGCGCGCCGTCAGGCCGTCGCGTTGAACCACACGGCAACGCATCTGCTGCATGCTGCTCTTCGCAAGACGCTGGGTACGCACGTGCAGCAGAAGGGCTCGCTGGTCGCGCCGGACCGCCTGCGTTTCGACTTCTCTCATTTCCAACCGATCACTCCCGCGGAGCTCACCGACATCGAGCGGCTGGTGAACGCCGAGATCCGCCGCAACGCCCCCGCGGAGACCCGGCTCATGGGGTACGAGAGCGCCGTGGCGGCGGGCGCGATGGCGCTCTTCGGCGAGAAGTACGAGAAGGACGTCAGGGTGCTGCGCATCGGAGACTTCTCGATGGAGCTCTGCGGCGGTACGCACGTGCAGCGTGCCGGCGACATTGGCCTGTTCAAGATCGTCAGCGAGAGCGGCGTGGCCGCCGGCGTGCGCCGCATCGAGGCGATCACGGGCGAGGCTGCCATCTCCTACGTGGAGCAGAACGACTCGCTGCTTCGGGAACTCGCGCAGCTCGTGCGCGGCTCGCGCGAGGACCTGAAGGACAAGGTGCAGGATGCGCTCGAGCGCATGCGGCAGATGGAGAAGGAGGTCCGCAGCCTCAAGGATCGCCTGGCTTCCGGCCAGGGCGCTGACCTCGCATCGGGCGCGGTAGACGTCCAGGGAGTGAAGATCGTCGCCACGAAGGTCGAAGGCGCCGATTCCGGCGCGCTGCGCAGCGCCGTCGACCGCCTGAAGGACCGGCTGAAATCCGCCGTGGTGGTGCTCGCCTCGGTGGAGGGGCCGGAAAAGGTCGTGCTCGTGGCCGGTGTCACGCCCGATCAGACTGCGCGCATCAAGGCGGGCGAGCTCGCGGGCGCCATCGCCGCGAAGCTCGGCGGCAGGGGCGGCGGCAGGCCGGACTTCGCGCAGGCGGGCGGCAACAACCCGGCCGCGCTCGATGCGGCCCTGGCGTCAGTGCCCGACCTCGTCAGGGCGCGGCTCGGCGCCATCTGAGACCGATTCCTGTGGAGCATTCGCACCCGCACAGGCGGATCGATGAAACGTCCCCGTCCGAGGGCACCGGCGGGGAAGCGGGATCCTCGGGAAGATACGCCTCCTTCTGAAGGCCCGGCTCGTCGATGCCGTCATCGGCGGGTCCCGGCGCCGCCGCCGGCCGGCCGCGTCCTCTCATTCCAACATCCGGCCGGAACAGAATCTCGATCCGGACCGTTTGAGCCGATGAGCCGAGCCCGCAGTCTCCCGCTCCGCAGCGGCAGCTTCGCGCCACCGAGCTCGAGCACTTTGAGAGGAGCGGGTAGCGCGGCCAGTGATCCGGATTCGCATCGGGATATCTGAAGCTTTGGAGTTCCTTGGTGGAGCGCGCGGCCGGGTCGCCCTGGCGGCGTGCCTCGCCCTTGCCGCGCAAGCCGCCTTCGCGGCCAATCCTCAGCCGTACGAGATCGACTGGGCGCCGTCCGGCAACGATGCGGTCGACTCGACGATGAAAGCGACTTCGCAGCTCGAGACGCTGCGCAAGACCGCTCCGGTGGATCCGTTCGGTCTCATCGCACGCGCCAGGGGTGATGTGAGCCGCCTGCAGACGGTGCTGCAGAGCTTCGGATACTACGGTGGCGCGATCACCATCACGATCAACGGCAAGGGCCTCGACAGCGTCGGGCTGGGTAATGACCTGAGCGCGCTGCCGAAGGGCAGCGATGCGCATGTCAGGATCGATCCGCGGCTGGGCCCCCTGTTCCATGTGGGCCATGTCGGCATCAAGGGCGCTCTGCCCCCTGGAATGCGCAAGCACCTGCCTCTCTCCTCCGGCGCGCCGGCCGTCGCGTCCGATGTTCTTGCCGCAGGCGCGACTCTGCAGACGGCCTTGGCTGACGCGGGTTACGCGTTCGCGAAGGTGGACAAACCGGTCGCGTACGAGCGGCCCGCCCAACACGTGCTGGATGTGACCTTTCCCGTGACGACGGGCCCGCGCGTGCGCATCGGGGCAATCCGCGTGGAGGGCCTGAAGCACGTGCACGAGTCGCTGGTGCAGCGGCGCCTCCTGGTGCGCTCCGGTGAGCAATATGACGCCGCCGCCGTCGAGAAGGCTCGCGAGGACCTCCTCAACACGGGGGTCTTCTCGACGGTCAGTGTCAGGCTGGGAAAGGCGACTGCCGACGGACGCGTGCCGCTCACGATCATCGTGCAGGAGGCGAAACGATACACCGTCGGTGTCAGCGCCGCCTACTCGAGCGACCTCGGCGGCAGCGGCGGGATCAACTGGAGTGACCGCAATGTGTTCGGCAACGCGCAGCAGCTCGCCTTCTCCGCGACGGCGATCAACCTCGGCGGCACGGCGAGCACGGGGCTCGGCTACGACACGAGGCTCGCCTACACGATCCCGGACTTTCACCGCCGCGACCAGACGCTGAGTCTCTCCGTGGAGGCGCTGCGGCAGGAGCTGCAGGCCTATGCGGAGAACGGACAGATCGTCAGCGCCATCCTGAGCCGCAAGCTCTCCTCGGTATGGAGCGCCACCGCCGGCGTGTCATACGAGCACGAGGTGGTCGGTCAGCCGGGGGCGACCTGTCCGCCGCCTCCCGGCGTGCAGCCGAAGGAGAAGAGCGGCATAGCGGTCTGTCCTTTCTCTGAGATCCGCACTTACGAGCTGCTGCTGCTGCCCATCACCGCGCGCTACGATTCCACCAACCTCGCCTCGCCGCTCGATGATCCGACGCACGGATTCCGGATCTCGCTCAATCTCACGCCCACCTTCTCGTACGGCCAGTCGGGAGCGGTCTTCATCGTGAGCCAGGCGAGCGTCAGCCACTACGTCGACGTGCACCAGCTCTTCGCCCGTGATCCTCCCGGCCGCACGGTGCTCGCGGCCAGAGTCATGGCGGGCCTGGCGGAGGGCGCCATCTGGTACAACCTGCCCCCGGCCGAGCGCTTCTACGCCGGCGGGAGCGGCACGGTGCGGGGCTACCGCTATCAGTCCGTGGGCCCCCAGTTCCAGACGAACGGCGCTCCGAGCGGAATTCCGCAGGGCGGCACGACCATCCAGGTGGCCGATCTCGAGCTGCGCCAGCGCGTGGGCACGAATTTTGGTTTTGTCGTCTTCGCCGACGGCGGCGGAGTGAGCCAGAGCTCAAGGCCGTTCTCCGGTATTTTTCGTGTCGGCGTGGGAACGGGCGTGCGCTACTACACCTCAATCGGTCCGATCCGCTTCGATGTGGCCTTTCCGGTTCATCGGCGGGCCAGCGACGATAGCTTCGAGATCTATATCGGTCTCGGGCAGGCGTTCTGATGCCGCGAGCGCTTCGCATCGCGGCATGGAGCCTGGGCGGGCTGCTCCTGCTGGTGCTGCTGCTCATCGCGGCCGTGATCGTCATCGGCAACTTCGCGCCCGGCCGCAGACTCCTGGAAAGCGAGACGGCCAGACTCACTTCGGGAAAGGTGCTCATTTCCGGCCTCGGGGGGACCTTCCCGTGGGACATCGAGCTCGCCAGCCTGCGGCTGCGCGATGCGAAGGGCGAGTGGCTGAGTGCCCGGGGCGTCTCGCTCCACTGGTCGCCGCTCGCGCTTTTTGCATGGGACATGCACATCGACAGCCTCGGCATTCAGGCGGTGGACGTGCTCAGAAAGCCCATCAGCAGTCCCTCGACGGGCACCTCCAGCCGCAGCAGCTCGAGCCTGCCCGCCATCGACGTCGACCGGCTGCAGATCGGTGTGCTCGCGCTCGAGCCGGCGGCCGCGGGCTTGCGCGCGCGGCTGAATGTCCATGGCAATCTTCACTATAGGTCGATGCAGGACGCCGAGGGAAGCCTGGTCGCGCGGCGGACCCATGGCAGCGGTGATTACGAGATCGCGCTGCGGCTCGTCCGCTCGCGGATGAGCGCCCGCCTGAATCTGCAGGAGCCGGCGGGCGGCCCGCTCGGGCACCTGCTCAACCTCCCCGGGCTGGGCGCGCTCTCGGTCATCGCCAGCATCGAGGGGCCGAGGAACGCGGAGAGGCTCGCGCTGGACGCCCATGCCGGACAGCTGAGCGCCAAGGCCGGCGGCACAGTGGATCTCGAGCACAGGGCTGCCGATCTGACCTACTCGGTGGCTTCGCCACCGATGTCGCCCCGGCCCGGGCTCGCCTGGCGGCGCATCGCCGTGCAGGGCAGGTGGGTGGGACCCGTGACCGCGCCGCAGGCGACGGCGGTGGCCGATCTCGAGGGACTCGAATTGCCCGACGGGGCACAGCTCGGCTCTCTGCAGGCGAATCTGCATGCCAACGGCCGGGTGCTGACGGCGCGCGCCACCGCCAACGGAATCGTGCTGGCCGGCTCTCAGCCGCAGCTTCTGCAGGGCTCACCGCTCAACGTCGATGCGACGATGCGCCTCGATGCCACGGGCCGGCCGCTCCATCTCACTGTGACACACCGGCTGCTCCAGCTGGACGCTCGCGCGATCACGAGCGGAGCGAGGAGCGCCAGCTTCGACCTGCGCCTGCGCGATCTGAGCGTGCTCGCGGCGGTCTATCACCAGGACATCGGCGGCACGATGAGCCTGTCAGGCAAGGTGGCGGAGCAGGGGCAGAATACGACGCTGGAGGTCAGCGGCACGGGCGATCTCACCGGCGCAAGCCTGGCTTCCAAGCTCCTCGGAGCCGACGCCCGATTGCATCTCGCTGGCAACATGACGCCTGCCA
>DASZYK010000497.1:0-7575 GCA_035545455.1 Steroidobacteraceae bacterium | reverse complement strand
ACGGACTGGCTCAACACCGTCGGGGCCGGCGCGGACGGCCGGGTGGCAAGGCAGGACGTATCGCCCGTCTGACCGGAGACAGGGCTATTATCCTGTCCTTGCCCGAAGGGGGAGCAAATGGGAGAGACTTTCCTCGCATTGCTGGCAGCACACCTGGTGGCGGACTTTCCCCTGCAGCCAGTGTGGTTGGTCCGGCGAAAGAAAAATCCGGCGGTGCTCGGCCTGCATGCCGCGCTCGTCGGGGGGCTGGCGGCCCTGATCCTCGGCGGCTGGCCGGCGGAGCTGCTGCTGATACTGGTGGCAACCCACGCAGTCATGGATGCCGTCAAGGTGTACGCTCTGGGGGACTCGCTGCAGAGCTTCACCGTGGATCAAGCCGTCCATCTCACTGTGATCGGCTGTCTCACGATCGCGTTCCCGCAGGCCGTCGCCCAAGGCTGGTGGGGGCGGCTGCCGCACGGCGCACAGATGTACTATCTCGTCGGCCTGTGTCTCCTCAGCGGCACGATCGCGAGCCTGCAGGTGGGAGCGATCGTGATCCGCAAGGCGACAGCTTCCTTCACCCTTCAGGTGCGTGATCACATCCCGGGTCTCGAGAATGGAGGTGCGTACATCGGCGTCCTGGAGCGGGCGCTGGTCATGATGCTCATTCTCATGGGACAACCGGCGGGCGTGGGCTTCCTGATCACCGCAAAGTCGATTCTGCGTTTCGGGGACGTCAAGGAGTCGCAGCAGCGCAAGCTGACCGAGTACATCATCATCGGAACGTTCATGAGTTTTGGATGGGGACTCCTCTTCGCCCTGTTGACGCAGATGGGGATCAGACACTGGCTGACCGCCAGGTGAAAGCCGGAAGGCGAGGGCTCGAGGTTTTGAAGGCGTCGCCGCGGGTGTGGCGCCGATGAGGTGCGAGCTCGTGCTGCAGGCGAAGTGCGAGGATTCAGGATCGTGATCGTTGACCTCGTCGATGGCACTTACGAGTTGTTCCGGCACTTCTACGGACTGCGAAGGTTCACCAGGGGCGCCGACAAGCCTCTGGGCGCCGTCGCGGGCGTGCTGACGACGATGCTGCAGATGCTCGAGCAGGGCGCCACTCATCTCGGTGTTGCCACCGATCACGTGATCGAGTCCTTCCGCAACGGACTCTGGAGCGGCTACAAGACAGGCGATGGCCTCGAGCCGGCGCTGCAGGCGCAGTTCGAGCCCCTGGAGGAGGCGCTGCGCGCGCTCGGCATCGCGGTGTGGCCGATGGAGGAGCTCGAGGCGGACGATGCGCTGGCATCGGCGGCGCGGATCGCAGGTGACGATCCGGAGGTCGGGCAGGTTCGCATCTGGACACCGGACAAGGATCTCGCGCAATGCGTGCGAGGCGACCGGATCGTGCAGGTCGACCGCAAGACGAAGGCGGTCCGGGGCGAGAATGAAGTGCGGGCGAAGTTCGGGGTGATCCCGCAGCGGATTCCGGACTACCTGGCTCTGGTGGGCGACAGCGCCGACGGCTATCCAGGTATCGAAGGCATCGGGCCCAAGGGCGCGGCGGCGTTGATCGCCCGCTACGGCCCGATCGAGGACTTCCCGCGGGAGGTGCTGGGCGAGCGGCGCGATCTGGCGCGGCTCTTCAAGGACCTCGCGACGCTGCGCACTCACGCTCCCATCCGCGCGCAGGCGGAAGATACCCGGTGGCAGGGACCGACTGACCGCTTTGCGCAATGGACGGAGCGGCTCGGAGCACCGAAGCTGCTGGCGCGCGCGCGGGCTCTCGCCGAAGCCGTGACGTAGCGGACCCCGAAGTGCCCAGGTTGGGGCGGGGCTCGGGCCTGGACCGGCATCCGGAAACGGGGCTCGGCCTGGCCATATGGGCACGAAAAGTGCGAGGGGCCGGCAATACCGGCCGACAGGAAGGCGCGCCACGGCCGCCGATCGCGATGAGCCACGATGACCAAGCTCGACAAGCCGCTCAAGCGGGAACTGTTGATCGATCGCAAATCGTACGTGCTCACGATCGAGCCCGATCGGTTCAAGCTCGTCCTCAAAGGGCATCGCAAGGGGCTGGAATTCGCATGGCATGACCTCGTGAGCGGCGAGGCGGCGCTCGCCGCGGCGCTCAACGCGTCATTGCGGCAACCGCAACCTCATTGATACGGAGCCGGCCGGTTCGACTTAGAATGGGAGCCCCGCCCGGGGCCGAACCGGAGATTGGCCATGTGCCGACGCCCGCTGGTTTATTGGCTCGGAGCGCTGTTGCTCACCTCGTTCGGTGTCGCCGGCGCCCAGAACGCGTACACCGCGCGTCCCATGAACGTTCGCGCCGGACCGAACCGCGACTATCCGCTGGTCGCGCAGCTCGGACCGGGGACGCCGCTCGACGTGCACGGTTGCCTGGATGATTGGAGCTGGTGCGACGTATCGTTCGATGGCAACAGGGGCTGGATGTATGCGGGCGGCATCTCCTTCGTCTATGAGGGCGAGCGGGTGCCGCTCTACTCGTATGGACCGCATCTCGGTCTGCCCATCATCACGTTCTCGCTCCTGACCTACTGGGGTGATTACTATCGCGGCCGGCCCTGGTATTCGCGGCGTGACGAATGGGCGCATCGCCGTCTGCCGCCACACGCGAGGCCGCCTGGACGGCCTCACGCAGGACCTCCGCCCGTACCCTATCCGCGGCCCCCGGCTGGCCCTCGTCCGGGCACGCGTGGCCCCGAGCATGGCTACAACCCACGGCCGGAACGGCCACGCGCCAGGCCGCCTGCTCCGCCGCGGCCGCCGGCCGGCGGTCGTCCGGGCGCTCCTCGCCCGGCGCCCGGATACAACCCACCGCCGGGACAGCCCCGTGCCGCACCTCCATCGACCCCGCGAGTGCGCGCGCCGACAGGCGGAAGGGCGGCGCCTCGAGGTGGAGAGCGGGGACGCACCGGACCACCCGGACGCGGCGCTCAGACGCAGGACCAGCAGCAGGGACGCGAGTCGCGACAGCGTGCACGCCCGCCGCTCGGCGATTAGGCGACGCCGAGGCTTGGAGCTGCGGCCGACGCGGGGAGCATCGGAGGGCGCTCGGCATGAGCGACCCCCGTTACACACGTATCGTTGTTCCTGTCAACGGCGCTGATGGCGAGCGCGAAAGGAGCGTCAGTGTCGCACTGAGATCCGGCGGCGCCCCGCCGCCCGACCCGCCGCAGTTGAGCGCCATCGGACGGCATGCGACGCCCGTCGCATACCGACTGATGCGGACGATATACTATTTCCACAACTGGAACCGGTCCGGCGCGAATGGAGCCAGTGGCCGTCATCGTCCCCGGTCTCTACATCCTGGCGGGAGCCATCGCCTATGCGATGCTCCAGAGCCTCGTCTCGCCGGCGGCCCGGCGCGAAGTGCCGGCGTTGCGCGCATTTGCCGCGACGTGCCTGTTCGCCGCTCTGGTGGCTCTGTTCGCCGCGCGTGCCCTGCAGGCCTCGAGCGGCGCTCAGTACATCCGGGCGCTCAAGCTCAACATCGACTGCCTGGTTCTGACGGCGCTCGGATTCTCGGTATTCGTGTCATGGTACGCGAGACTCACCGGCCGCCGGGCGCGCGCCGCTTTCGCAGCCTATGCGGTGATCTGTCTGATTCTGATCGCCGTGAACGAAGGCCGGACCTACGGGCTGCAATATGCACGCTTCGACGGGATCACGCGCCTGCGGCTCCCCTGGCAAGAGACCGTGGTGCGAGGAGTGGGCCGAAACGGCTTGTCGCTCTATCTGACGATAGCGGCGCTGGACGGCGTGGTCGCGTACGGGCTGGTCGTGCTGCTGCGACTGTATCGCCGGACCCGGGACCGTTCGGTACTGTGGATGCTCGCATCCCTGGCCGCGTACGTTCCGTTCGCCGTGGAAGGGGCTCTCGCGCGATTCTCGGTCATTCGTGGGGTTGCCGCCGGCCCATTCGGAATGCTGATCGTCGTCGCCGTCACGGGGGCGACGCTGGCCAAGGAGTCGAAGCGCAAGCTCATCGACTCGGAGGAGCGATTCAGGGTGCTCTTCGAGCATTCGCCCTACGCGGTGATGGCGATCGAGCCGGAGAGCGGCCGTATCCTCCAGGCCAACGGCATCGCGCTCGAGCTGTACGGCTATGATGCCGGAGAGCTCTCCCGCAAGACCCTCTCCGACCTGACCGCGCCCGAGGAGATGTCCGAGGGGATGCGCCGCCAGGACGATCTCTCGGACGGACGGGTGGAGCGCCAGCGCAGCGAGCGCCGATTCGTCCGCAAGGACGGGCGCGCTCTCATCACCGACTGTGCGATCTCGGCCCTGAAGGACGGCGGCGGCGCGGTCGTGCGGCTCATCGCATGCCTGAGCGACATCACCGAGCGCAAGCGCCTCGAGGCCGCGCTGGGCGACAGCGAGCGCAAGCTCCGCAATCTCTTCGAGCTCTCACCGCTCGGCATCGTGCTGACGGTGGACGGCAACTACTTCGAATTCAACCGGGCATTCGAGGCCATGACCGGCTATTCGGCCGAGGAGCTGCGGACGATAGATCACTGGCAGCTCACTCCCCGCAAATACGAGGAGGAGGAGCGGCGGCAGCTGGATCTGCTCCTGCGCACCGGCCGATTCGGCCCCTTTGAGAAGGAGTACCGGCGCAAGGACGGCAGCCTCATACCGCTGCGCCTCAACGGGATGTTGATCGGCGACGGCACCCCGCTGTACGTCTGGTCCATCGTGGAGGATATCTCCGCGGATCGGCGCGCCCAGGAGGCGCTGCAGCGCGAGAGCGCGAAGCTGCGCGAGAGTGAGACGCGGCTGCGCACGCTGATCGAGCAGTCGCCGATGGCGATCTCGTTCAGCCGCGACGGAGTCACTCTGGAAGTCAATGCACAGTACCTCGCCATGTTCGGCTACACGAGCGCGGCCGAGGTGTGCGGAAGCGCGCTCGTGGAGCGGATAGCCCCGAGCCGGCGTGCCGAGATGCGCG
The DNA here is from genome assembly GCA_035545455.1 of Steroidobacteraceae bacterium. Classification (GTDB taxonomy): domain Bacteria; phylum Pseudomonadota; class Gammaproteobacteria; order Steroidobacterales; family Steroidobacteraceae; genus 13-2-20CM-66-19. Next base: position 2,624 of record DASZYK010000497.1, on the reverse strand, counting down.
AGATCATCGAGCGGCGGCGACAGGGCCTGCCGACCCCGCCGAGCTACGAGACCGTGGGCATGCGCAGGGACGGCAGCGAATTTCCGCTCTTCGTCTCGACCAAGCGGGTCGAGCTCGCCGACGGCGCGCTGACCATGGCTTTTCTGATGGACTTCACCGAGCGCAAGAAGACCGAGGAGCGCATCCGCCAGCTGGCGTTCTTCGACCAGCTGACACAGCTCCCCAACCGCGAGCTGCTGCAGGACCGGCTCAATCAGGCGCTGTCGGCGAGCGCCCGCAGCGGGCACTACGGGGCGCTGCTGCTGCTCAATCTCGACAACTTCAAGAGCGTCAACGATACGCTCGGTCATGCCGCGGGAGATGCGCTGCTGCAGCAGGTGGCCGCGCGGCTCGCGGCCGAGGTGAAATCGGGCGATACGCTCGCCCGCGTGGACCGGGACGAATTCGTGGTCCTGCTGGAGGAGCTCGCGCCGCAGCCCCTGGCCGCCGCTGCCCAGGCGAAGGCGATCGGACTCAGGATGATGAGCGCCCTGTCGGGCTCCTATGCGCTCGCCGGTGGGGAGAGCCATGTGGGCTGCAGCGTCGGTGCGACCATCCTCGCAGGTCACCGGCAAACGCCCCAGGATCTGCTGCAGCAGGCCAACATCGCGCTGCATCAGGCGAAGAAGGCGGGGCGAAACGCGTTGCGCTTCTTCGATCCCGGCATGCAGGAGAGCGTCAACGCGCGCGCATCGCTCGAGGGCGAGCTGCGCAATGCGGTCGCTTCCTCGCAGTTCATGCTGCATTACCAGCTGCAGGTGGATGAGAATCGCCGGGCGATCGGCGCCGAGGCGCTGGTGCGCTGGAATCATCCGGAGCGCGGGCTCGTATTCCCGGGCGAGTTCATCGCCCTGGCCGAGGAGACGCATCTCGTCCTGCCCATCGGCCAGTGGGTCATCGACGCGGCCTGCGCGAAGCTCGCGGCCTGGAGCCGCGAGCCGCGAACCTGTGAGCTGTCGCTGGCGGTCAACGTCAGCTCGCTGCAGTTTCAGCAGTCGGACTTCGCCGTGCAGGTGTTGGGCGCTATCCGCCGTCACGGCGTCGATGCCCGCCGGCTCAAGCTGGAATTGACCGAGACCATGCTGCAGGGGGATCTCGAGCGGACGGTGAGCACCATGAATCTGCTCAAGGCGGAGGGAGTGCAGTTCTCGCTGGATGACTTCGGTACCGGCTACTCCTCGCTGCAGTACCTGAAGCAGCTGCCGCTCGATCAGCTGAAGATCGATCGCTCGTTCGTGCACAACATCGCCGTCGACCCGAACGACAGGGCCATCGTGACCACCATCATCGCCATCGCCGATCACCTCGGACTCGACGTGATCGCCGAGGGGGTCGAGACGCTCGAGCAGCTCGAGGTATTGCGCAAGTGCGGCTGCAATTGCTACCAGGGGTATCTCTTCGGGCGGCCGGCGGCGGCGGAGCGGCTGTTCGGCGCCGAGATCCGTGCCGTGACGCGGATGGGCTGACCGCGGCTCTCGAGCCTCGCTGCCGGGTCGCCTCGCAAGCGTTGCCCGGCGCCGATCGGTGAGGCGGCAGGGGGCCAAACGGCCCCGCTCGCGCTCTATAATGACGGGGACCATTTTGTCCCATCTCGGGGAGGACACTCGTCCACCATGGCGAACGGGGCCGTGCTCGACGGCTGGCGCAGGCGCTGGAATCGCAGCCTGCTGCAGTTTCTGGGCCGCCGCGTACAGTCGGCCGTCGAAATCGAGGACCTCGCGCAGGAGATCTACCTGCGCCTGCTGCGCGCGCCGGACCTCCTGCAGGTGAGAAACCCGCAGGCTTATCTGCTGCGCGTGGCCGGGCATGTCGTGGCGGAGTGGCGCCGGCAGTATCCGCCGATGGATCCATTGACCGCGGAGGACGAGGATCTGCAAGTGGAGGAGTGCCTGCCGGAGCTCGCCCTCGAGGCGCGGGTCTCGGAACAGCGGCTCAACGAGAAGCTCGCGCAGATGTCACCGACGATGCGCGCAGTGGTGCTGCTGCGGCTGCGGGATGAGCATCCCTACAAGCAGATCGCACAGGAGCTCGGACTGACGCTCCGGCAGGTCAGGCGCCATCTGGCACGCGGCTACGAGCGGCTGCGGGACGCGCTCGAGGACTGACGATGGCACGCACGACGGAATCCGCCGGCTTGTGGTCCGAGGAGGCGGCGCATTGGTGGACCGTGCTCCACGGGGAGGGCGCCTCGGCGGCGGACAGGCGCGAGTTTCTCGCCTGGGTGTCGCGATCGCCCGAGAGGATCGAGGCGTATCTCGAGATGGCGCGGCTGATGTCCGCGCTGGACTCTGACACCGTGCGCTGGCCCGACACGCCGGCGGAGGAGCTGATCCGGGAAGCGCGGGCGTCGAATGGGGATCCTGTGCCGCTGCCGGTCATGCGCAATGCGCACACGCGGATGCGTCCGGTCCGGCCCTGGCGCCGGAGCAGCGGGGGACCTAGGCCGCGCAGGCGAATGCCGGGTTGGCGGGTCTGGACCGGCGCCGCCGCGGGATTCGCGGCCGCCGCGGCCGCGATCTTCTGGCTGATGCTGCCCGCCGCCTCGCAATACTACGAGACCAGGGCCGGCGAGCAGCGCTCGGTCC
>DASZYK010000496.1:0-7307 GCA_035545455.1 Steroidobacteraceae bacterium | reverse complement strand
CACGGGCACATCCTGCGGCTCCGTATGATTGCCCAGCACGTGCAGGACGTCGAAATGCTGTGCGAGCTTGATCAGATCGACGAAGTCGGCGAGCGAGCCCGGACGACGGCCGCGATCCAGATCGCTGACGTTCGGACAGCTCGAGCCGCCGATGAAGACGAGCGAGCCCGCCGAGAACTCGACGGTGCGGCTCGCGTCGCCGCCGAATCCTTCAAAAGAGCGCGGGCAGGTCTTCAGGGTCGCCGTGACGATGTCGCGGCCGAGCCTGACGATCTCGCTGTCATCGTCGACCGAGGCGCCGGCGCGCGCATAGAGCGCGCGCGCTTCCGGCAGCAGCACCTTGATGCCGAGCGTTTCGAGAGCCCTCAGGGCGTTCTCGTGAATCGCAGCCACGGCGTCGTCGGAAAACACCGCCTGGGGCGTGAAAGGATTGCGCAACCGCCGGTAAGCGCTCGCCCGCGCGGGGCCTTGGGGCCGGGTCCCGTGCCCGGGATGGCGTCGGTTCTGCCGCATGATCGCACTATAGCGAAACGGCCCCAGGCATACCGATCGCAAAAACTCATGCGCTCATCGCGCCGGGGCATTGGCTGCGCGCGCCGCAGCGGCCACCGACGGACCCGCCGCCGTGCGGTAGAATGATTCAACAACCCTCCCCAAGAAACACGCCCGAGTCCCGTGTCGACGACCGCAATCGCGGCCACCTGGCAACTGCTCCTCGGCATGGGCATCCTGATGCTCGGCGCGGGACTGCAGAGCACCGAGATCAGCCTGCGCGCCACGCTCGAGGGATTCCCCGCGCCGCTTACCGGCGCCGTGATGTCCTCTTACTACATCGGCTACCTGGCCGGCACCGCCCTCGCCCCGCGCCTGGTGCGCAAGGTGGGGCACATCCGCGTATTCGCCGCTATGGCGGCGCTCGCCTGCGCATCGTTCCTCGCGCAGGGTCTGCTCATCGCCGCGCTGCCCTGGGCGGTGCTGCGCGGGATGTCGGGGCTCTCCTTCGCCGCGATCTATGTGGTGGCCGAGAGCTGGCTCAACGACCGCTCGAGCCGCGCGACGCGCGGCACCCTGCTGGCCCTCTACATGGCCGTGCTCTACGTCGGACTCGGCAGCTCGCAGTTCCTGCTGATCCCGACCGATCCGCGCACCTCGACGCCCTTCATGCTGGCGGCGGTGCTCATCTCGCTCGCCATCGTGCCCATCGTGATCGCCGCGCAAAGCGCGCCCGAGATCGCGCTGCCGCGCAAAGTACGCTATCGCGACCTCTACCGGGACTCGCCGCTCGGCGTGGTCTCCGTGACGGTCGCGGGCATGGTGACGGCGAACGTCTACTCGATGGGTCCGGTGTATGCCAAGCTGAGCGGCCTCGACACCTCGGGGGTGGCCACCTTCATGGGTGTCAGTGTCCTCTCGGCGGTGGTGATGCAGTACCCGGTCGGCCGTCTCTCCGACCGCATCGACCGTCGCACCGTGATCGCCGGCATCTGCATCCTTGCGACCGTCAGCGCCGCGGTGCCGGCGGCGTTCCGCGAGCTGCCGCATGCCCTCATCCTGCTCCTCGCCGCGGTATTCAGCGGGCTCGCCTTCACGCTGTACTCGCTCGGCGTATCCCACGTCAACGATCATCTCGAGCCCGCGCAGATGGTGGCCGCGAGCGGCGCGCTCCTCAGGCTCAACGGCATCGGCGCAGCGTTGAGTCCGATCGCGGTGGGCGGTCTGATCGCGCACTTCGGCCCCGCGGCCTACTTCGCCGCCCTCGCCTCGCTCACGGGTCTCCTGAGCATCTACGACCTGTGGCGCAAGACGCGCCGCGGGCCGCCGGAGCGCAAGCCGCCGTTCGGGCCGGGCAAGAGCATGCTCTAGGGGCATTGCGGGGGGCGTGGCGGGGCCGGTTCGCGGGCGAGGCCCCATCTCCAATCCGCATACCGCCTCGCAAATCTGCATAGGTCCCGCGAACGCCGCGCCGCGGGACGCGGAGCTTGTCGCCCGCGGACATGCGGACGTCGCAAATTCACCCCATGCGGGGCCACCCCTCGGCTACCATTTTTCCTCGAGGGCGTACGCCCCCGATCCGAGGACCGAGCATGCCAGAGCAGTCCGAGTTCAACCTGCGGGACCTGAACGACCAGGAGCTCACCGAGCAGGTTCACGACGACCTTTACAACGGGTTGCGCGACGAGGTCGTGGAGGCGACGCAGATCTTTCTCGAGCGCGGCTGGGGCGCCGAGAAGGTGCTCAACGATGCGCTCGTCGAAGGCATGAGGATCGTCGGCATCGACTTCCGCGACGGGATCCTGTTCGTTCCCGAAGTGCTGCTCGCGGCCAATTCCATGAAGGCGGGAATGGAGATCCTGCGCCCCCTCCTGGCGGAGACCGGCGCCGAGCCGATCGGCAAGGTCGTCATCGGCACCGTCAAGGGCGACATCCACGACATCGGCAAGAACCTGGTGTCGATGATGCTCGAGGGCGCGGGCTTCGAGGTGATCGACCTCGGGATCAACAACTCCGTGGAGAAGTACCTCGACGCGCTCGAGAAGCACAAGCCGGACATCCTCGGCATGTCGGCGCTGCTCACGACCACCATGCCCTACATGAAGGTCGTGATCGACAAGATGCGCGAGGAGAACATCCGCGACAAGTTCATCGTGCTGGTCGGCGGCGCGCCGCTCAACGAGGAGTTCGGCAAGGCCGTCGGGGCCGATGCCTACTGCCGCGATGCGGCGGTCGCGGTCGAGACGGCCAAGAGCCTGATCGCCACGCGCCGCTCCATGCGCGCCGCCTGAGGGCGGCGGAGCACATGAATGGACACGCGACGGGGCACGCTGATCATCGCCTGCGGCGCGCTCGCGCATGAGATCGCGGCTCTGCGCCGGGCGAGCGGCGCTACGGCCTTCGACGTCTGCTGCCTGCCCCCCGAGCTGCACAATCGTCCCGAGCGCATCGCCCCGGCGGTGCAGGAGAAGATCCGCGAGCTGCGCGGCGGCTACCGCAGCATCTTCGTCGCCTACGGCGATTGCGGCACCGGCGGCAGGCTGGATGCGGTGCTCCGCCAGGAGGGCGTGGAGCGGCTGCCGGGCGCCCACTGTTATGAGTTCTTCGCCGGCGCGCGCCTCTTCGCCGAGCTGGCGGATGCGGAGCCCGGCACCTTCTACCTGACGGACTTCCTGACGCGCCACTTCGAGCGGCTCGTGGTGAGCGGACTCGGCATCGATCGTCATCCGGAGCTCGCGCAGGAGTACTTCCGCAACTATCGCAAGGTGGTCTACCTCGCGCAGACGCGCTCGGCGGATCTCCTCGAGCGGGCGCGGCAGGTCGCCTCCCGGCTGGGCCTCGCCTTCGAGCACCGGTACACGGGCTTCGGCGACCTCGGCGCCCGTCTCACCTCATTGCCGGCCGCGGACCGGACGCCCGCATGGCAAGCCTGATCCTCATCTCCTGGCGCGACATCCCGGCGCAGGTCATCGGCCGCAAGGGCCGCGAGACCGCCAAGGCGCCGCTGTCGGCGCGGTTCCAGGAGGCGGTCGACCGCGCGGCCATGCGCGCCGGCCGGGGGAGCTCGAACGCCTACCTCGCGGACTGGAAGCGCAGCCCTCCCCGCCCGTGCAGCGATGACATCGCCTCGGAGGTGGCCGCGGAGGCGGCGCGGATCGAGGCGCGATACACCGACGAATACCTCGAGCGGCTGGTGAAGGCCAAGGGCGTCGACCCGGATGCGGCCGCGGACGGCGCAGCCTCGACGGAACCGGCCGGTGTCTGATGTATACCGTGCGCCAGTGGTCGGTCCGGCATGCGCGCGGTCTCAACACCTTCTACCGCGGCTTTGAGCACCTTCTGACCTCCTTGCATCCGCTGCTCGCGCGCATCGGCTATCAGCGTCTCGAGCGTCCGGTGGCGGCGCTCGAGCGCTCGGTCAAGGGGCTGCTGTTCGACTGCCGCATGTGCGGGCAGTGCGTTCTGAGCTCGACGGGCATGTCCTGCCCCATGAACTGTCCGAAGAGCCTGCGCAACGGGCCCTGCGGCGGGGTGCGCGCCAACGGCAACTGCGAAGTCCGGCCCGCGATGAGGTGCGTCTGGTATCTCGCCGTCGAGGGCAGCGCCCGCATTGCCGGCGGCGCCGAGGCGCTCGGGCACATACAGCCGCCGCTCGACCGGCGGCTCACGGGGAAATCCTCCTGGCTGCGCGTGGCGCGCGAGCGCGCGGGAGCCGGCGCTTGATCTTCGAGGACGAGCCGGTACCCGGATATCCGCTGCCGATCCTGCCGGGTCACACCTCCCCCGGCCGCTTCGAGCGGGTGCTGCGCGCCCGGCAGTTCGCCGTCACCACGGAAATGGCGCCGCCCGACTCCGCGGATCCCGAGGAGGTCTATCGGCGGGCGCGGATCTTCGACGGTCATGTCGATGCCATCAATGCCACTGACGGCAGCGGCGCCAACTGCCACATGTCGAGTGTCGCCGTCTGCGCGCTGCTGACACGAGTCGGCTACGCGCCGGTCATGCAGATCTCCTGCCGCGACAAGAACCGCATCGCGATCCAGGGCGACATCCTGGGCGGGGCGGCCATGGGCGTCTGCAACATACTGTGCCTGACGGGCGACGGCGTGCAGGCCGGCGATCATCCGCAGGCGCTGCCGGTGTTCGACCTCGACTCCATGACGCTGCTCGAGACCGCCCGCGCCATGCGCGACGAGCACCGCTTCCTGAGCGGGCGCAAGCTCACCTGCGCCCCGAGGGTCCTGCTCGGCGCCGCGGAGAATCCCTTCGCCCCGCCGGTCGAATGGCGCGCGCAGCGGCTCGCGAAGAAGGTCGCGGCCGGCGCGCAGTTCATCCAGACCCAGTACTGCTACGACGTGCCGCTGCTCAGGGAATTCATGCGCCGCATCGAGGATCTGGGCCTGCTCGAGAAGATCTTCATCCTGGTCGGCGTGGGTCCGCTGCGCTCCGCCAAGGCGGCGGAATGGATGCGCACTCACGTTCCCGGCCTGCACATCCCGGATGCAGTGATCGCGCGCATGGCCGGCGCCGCTGACGCCGCCCGCGAAGGACGCAATCTCTGCATCGACCTCATCCAGGAGATCCGCGCCATCCCCGGCGTGAGCGGCGTGCACGTGATGGCCTATCGTCAGGAAGACAGCGTCCCCGAAATCATCGATCGCTCCGGAGTGCTCGGCGGGCGTGTCCCGTGGTACCCCGGCCGCGACCCGCAACGCAACTCCAACAGGCTGGCCTCTTAATGACCGACACCATCGTAAGCTCTGCAACCCGCGAAGTCGTGATCGGCTTCGACCGCCCGTTCGTCATGATCGGCGAGCGCATCAATCCGACCGGGCGCAAGATCCTGGCGGCGGAGATGGCCAATGGCGATTTCAGCCGGGTCGAGGCCGACGCGCGGGCGCAGGTGGCCGCCGGCGCCCACATGCTCGACGTCAACGCCGGCATCCCGCTCGCCGACGAGCCGGCCATACTGGCGAAAGCCGTGCAGCTCGTGCAGTCGGTCACCGACGTGCCGCTGTCGATCGACTCCTCCATCGTCGCCGCGCTGGAAGCGGGCCTCGCCGTCTACAAGGGCAAGGCGCTCGTCAATTCCGTCACCGGGGAGGATGAGCGCCTGGAATCGGTCCTGCCGCTCGTGAAGAAGTACGGCGCCGCGGTCGTCGCCATCTCCAACGACGAGACCGGGATCTCCGAGGATCCCGACGTGCGCTTCGAGGTGGCGAAGAAGATCGTGCAGCGCGCGGCCGATCACGGCATCCCGGCATCCGACGTGGTGGTCGATCCGCTCGTCATGCCGATCGGTGCGATCAACAAGGCGGGCGTGCAGGTAATGCATCTCCTGCGCCGCCTGCGCAGCGAGCTGAAGGTGAACACCACCTGCGGCGCCTCCAACATCAGCTTCGGGCTGCCGGCGCGCGAGGGCATCACGGCGGCGTTTCTGATCTCGGCGATCGGCGCCGGCATGACTTCCGCCATCATGAACCCGCTGCACACCGAGATCGTGCGGGCCATCATGGGAGCGGACGTCATGATGGGACACGATCCGGACTGCATGCGCTGGATCCGCAGGTTCCGCGAGGCGGCTCCGCCCCAGGGCGCGGCGGGCGCGGCTCCCGGCGAGGGAGCGCCGCGCGGCCGGCGCGAGGGAGGTCATCGCCGCCGTGTCAGCTGAGACGGATGCGCTGATCGTCTTCACGCCCTCGGGAAAGCGCGGACGCTTCCCGCTCGGCACTCCGCTCCTGCAGGCCGCGCGCGCGCTCGGGGTGGACGTCGACTCCGTATGCGGAGGCCGGGCCATCTGCGGGCGTTGTCAGGTGCTCGTGATGGAGGGCGATTTCGCCAAGCATGGCGTCAGCTCCCGGTCCGGCAACCTCTCGGCGCCGAGCGCCGCCGAGGAGAGCTACGCCCGCCGCCGGCCTCTTCCCGCCGGCCACCGCCTCTCCTGCCAGGCGCGGATCCAGGGCGACCTGGTCGTGGACGTGCCGCCCGGCAGCCAGGTACACCGGCAGGTCATCCGCAAGGCGGCCGAGGCACGCGCCATCACCCTGGATCCGGTGGTGCGCCTGCACTACGTCGAGGTGCGCGAGCCGGACATGCACGATCCGGCCGGCGATCTGCAGCGGCTCAAGGAAGCCCTCGGGCGCGAGTGGCAGCTGAGCGGCCTCGGCTGCGACCTCGAGGTGCTGCAACAGCTGCAGCCGGCGCTGCGCAAGGGTGATTGGAAGGTCACCGTCGCGGTGCACGGCGGCGAGCAGATCGTCGGCGTCTGGCCCGGCTTTCACGAGCTGGCGCTCGGGCTGGCGGTGGACATCGGCTCCACCACCATCGCGGCGCACCTCTGCGACCTCGAGTCCGGCGAGGTGCTCGCCTCGAGCGGCCTGATGAACCCGCAGATCCGCTTCGGCGAGGATCTGATGAGCCGCGTCTCCTACTCGATGATGCATCCGGGCGGCGCCTCGCAAATGACGGCCGCGGTGCGGGAAGCGCTGAATCATCTCGCCGGCGAGGTCGCGCGCCACGCGCATGCCGCCGCCGCCGACATTCTCGAGGTGACGCTGGTCGGCAATCCGATCATGCACCACCTGCTGCTCGGCATCGACCCGGTCGAGCTCGGCGGCGCGCCCTTCGCGCTCGCGACCGACGAGGCGGCGGTGCTACGGGCCAAGGACATCGGCCTGTCCCTGCATTCCGGCGCGCGGGTGTACGTGTTGCCCTGTGTGGCGGGCCACGTCGGGGCGGACACCGCCGGCATGATCCTCGCCGAGCGGCCCGACCTGGGCGATGCCGTGACGCTGCTGGTCGATGTCGGCACCAAC
>DASZYK010000495.1:0-13596 GCA_035545455.1 Steroidobacteraceae bacterium | reverse complement strand
CTCGTCCTCGCTGCCGTCACGGGCAGGCCGCAGCCCTCCGCGGCCGCGCCGGCTCCAGTCCCGCAGCCCTTCCACAGCTTCAAGGTGACCGTCTACATCCCGGTGCAGGCGGTGGAGCACATGGCCCGTGATCCCGTCTGGATGCGCTCGAGCTGGAAGACCATCAGCAGCAGACTGCACGTCGATCAGGTGTTCATCGAGGACTACCGCTCCGGCGTCAGCGCCGACGATGCCACCATCGCGCAGGTGAAGCGGTTCTTCGTCTCTCAGGGCGTCGCGGTCGCCGGCGGCATGGCGATGCTCGGCGCGGGGCGCAGCGCGCAATTCCAGACGCTCGACTACACAGTGCCGCACGATCGCGAGCTCGCGAGCCGCATGTCGGCCCTGCTGGCGCGGCATTTCGACACTTTCGTCCTCGACGATCTCTATTTCTTCAATACCAAGAGCGATTCGGACATCGCCGCCAAGGGCAAGCGGAGCTGGGCGCAGTTTCGCATGCAGACCATGGACGAGGTATCGCGCGACCTCATCCTCAAGCCGGCGAAGGCCGCGAATCCCAACGTCAAGGTCATCATCAAGTTTCCCAACTTCTACCCCTTCTTCCAGGAGATGGGCTTCGACCTGAAGAACGAGCCGAGGATCTTCCCGGAGATCTGGACGGGCGACGAGACGCGCTTCGCGCCGACCACCGACCAGCAGCTGCGGCCCTATGAGAGCTACGAGATCTTCCGCTACTTCGAGAACATCGCTCCCGGCCGCAACGGCGGCGGCTGGGTCGATCCCATCGCGATGCAATACCTCGACCGCTACTCCGAGCAGCTCTGGGACACGATCCTGGCCAGGGCGCCCGCCATCAATCTCTTCGAGTACACGGACCTGCTGCGCATCGCCGATCCGCGCAACCGGGAAGCCTGGGAGCGCATGCCGACGACGTTCGACTACTTCGACATGGCGCGCCGGTGCTGCGGCGGCTTCCCGGGCGCCCCGGGCGCGAGCTATCCGCTGTTGGCCGACGTGGTCCAGTATTCGCTGAGCAAGGTGGACGCGGTCGCGGGCGCACTCGGTGAGCCGCTGGGGCTCGCGAGCTATCGGCCATACGACTCGACGGGGGAGGACTTCCTGCCGGAGACCCTGGGCATGGTCGGCGTGCCGGTCGAGATGTATCCGCAGTGGCCGCATTCGCGGACGGTCTTTCTGACGCAGGCGGCCGCAACGGACCCGAACATCGTGCCGGAGATCGAGCGCCACCTGCGCGGCGGCGACAGTGTGATCATCACGTCCGGGCTCCTGCGGGCGATCCAGGACAGGGGCTTCGACCAGGTCACCGACATGCGCGTGACCCGGAAGGTGGTGCCGGCCACCGAGTACGTCGAGGGCTTCGGGTTCGGCGCGGGCACCGTCCTCGGCCATTCGAAGCCGATCCTGTTCCCGCTCATCCATTTCTATACCAACGAGGAGTGGGCGGTGCTGCGCGGCGTCGCGACCCAGGCGGGAGTGCCGCTCCTCCTGATGGATCATTACGGCAAGGGCGAGCTCTACGTTCTGGCGGTGCCGGAGGAGATGAACGACCTCTACTCGCTGCCGGCACCGGTGCTGAATGCGCTGCGCCGGTATCTGACTCCGGGGCAGCCGGTCAGGCTCGAGGGGCCCGCGCAGGTCAGCCTCTTCGAGTACGGCAACGGCACCTTCGTGGTGGAGTCCTATCTCGATCATCCCGCCGCCGTGCGGGTCATCGGGAGCTTCCGCCACCTCACCAACCTGACGACGGGGGCCGCCGCGGACGGGGAGCCGGTCCCCGCGATCCCGAGCTTCCTCGCGCCGCCATCGGCGGCCGCCGGAGCGCAATTCGGCTTCGAGCTTCGCGTCGAGCCGCACAGCTTCATCGGCCTGCGCGAGGATCACTGATCGCGTGACGCGGCGGCCGGCTCGCGGGCCTGAAACGTGCCGCGACCGAACCCGCCAGACAGCCGCGGCCCGGCCGGCCGGAACGGGAAACGCGAACTGAGTCACGGAACGAGCGCCTGCCGCCGCCGGCCGCTGCCCCGGCGGTGCGCGCGATGCGACCGGTCAGCATGACTGGAGGAGGGTTTGTAGTAGGCTCGCGATCAGCGACGGGTCGCTCCGGGCGTCAGTCCCGAGCTCATCCCTCGGTACATGGGCGCAAACGTGAGGCCGGTAGAAGAGAGCGTCGTGAGCGTCGAAAAGGAGCCCGAGGCGGGCTCCGGGCGGCTATTCCCGACGGCCCTGCTGCCCGACACGACCTGCCCCGAGGCCGCGCTCGCCAAGTCCAACCGCGAGCTGCGGATGCTGATCGACTGCAAGCGCGCGCTCGCCCGCGCGCAGGACGAGCCGCAGTTGCTCGCGGAGATCTGCCGGATCCTCGTCGGCCCGGGCGGCTACCGGCTGGCCTGGCTCGGCTTCGCGGACGGGGAACCCACGTGGGCCGTGCGCGTCGCCGCCCACGCCGGTCAGGACGGCGGTTATCTCGAGCGCCTGCAGGTCAGTTGGACGGATGACGAGAGAGGCCAGGGACCCACCGGCCGCGCCATCCGCGGGCGCACCGTCCAGGTGTGTCGTCACATCGATACCGATCCTGACTTCTCGCCCTGGCGGGAGCAGGCGCGTCAGGAGGGCTACAGGTCGTCCGTGGCCCTGCCTCTCGTGCTGGACGGCGCGTGCATCGGTGCTCTCAACATCTACGCGGACCGTCCCGACGCCTTCGATGGCTCCGAGCTCGCGCTCCTGCAGGAGCTCGCCGCCGACCTGGCCTTCGGCCTCAAGGCCCTGCGCGCGCAGGTGGAGATGCGCCGCCAGCGCCGGCAGATCGATCGTCTCGCCCGGATCCTGTGCGTGCACAGCGCGATCAACGCCGCGGTAATCCGCATCCGCAACCGGGACGAGCTGTTGCGGGAGGCATGCCGGCTCGCCACCGAGTCCGGCGGCTTCTCGGGCGCGGCAGTGTGGATGGTCGACGCCAGCGGCCGCTGGGCATGGCTCAAACATCTCGCGGGCGAGGAGGTGGACGATGTCCAGACGCTTACGCGGCTGGAGATCGGTGACGGCGCCGGCCCCGATCCCAGTCTCTCGGGCCGCGCGCTGCGCACGGGCAGGATCATGGTGTGCACCGACATTGCGCGGACCGACATGCCGGTCGCCGGGCGCGATCTGCTGCTGGCCAGAGGCATCCGCTCCCTGATCGCGCTACCGCTGCTCGTGAAGGACAAGCGCGTGGCGGTGTTGACGCTGCACGCGCAGGACGCGGCGCCCGCGGAGGACAGCGAGCTGCTGCGGCTGCTGGAGAACATGACCGCCAGCCTGTCGTTGGCGCTCTCCTCGCTCGAGAACGCGGACGCCGCGCAGTACCTCGCGAGCTTCGATCCGCTCACCGGGCTGGCGAAGCGGGCGCTCTTCTGCGATCGGCTGGACCGGCAGCTGCAAGCGCAGAGCGGGCATTGCGCGCAAGCGCGGCCTGCCGTCATCGCCTTCGACGTGCGCGGGCTCGGCAGCCTCAACACCATTTATGGTCACCGCGTCGGTGATCTGCTGCTGCAGAGTCTCGTCGGCCGGCTGAAGCGGCACGCGGGGGGCGATGAGCGTATCGGCTACCTGGGCGCCGGCACCTTCGTGTTGCTCGAGAGCGCGGCCGGCTCCGTGGCCGACGGCCAGCGGCTCGCGCTCGACGCCGTGCTGCTCGATGAGCCGTTCGAGATCGAGGGCCGCAAGGTCCGCCTCTCCGTCAGCTTTGGCACCGCGGCGCATTCGCAGGATGTCGCGAGCGGCGCGGTTCTGGTGCAGCGCGCCGAGGCCGCGCTCAAGCGCGCCAAGGAGTGCGGCGAGCACCATCTCGATTACCGCCCGGAGATGAGCCGGGAGACCGTGAGGCGTGTCGTGCTCGAGCACAAGCTGCGGACCGCGCTCGAGGAGCGGCAGTTCGTGCTCCACTACCAGCCGCAGATCGATCTCGCCACCGGCAGGGTCGACTCCGCCGAGGCGCTGCTGCGCTGGCTCGATCCCGCCGAAGGCCTGGTGCTGCCCGGGCGTTTCCTCCCGGTTCTGGAGTCCTCGGGCATGATCGTGCCGGTCGGCAACTGGACGCTGCTCAAGGCGATGGAAGACCTGGAGGCCTGGCGCCAGGCGGGGTGCGGACCGTTGCGCGTCGGCGTGAACGTATCGGCGCAGCAGCTCAAGCAGCGCGAATTCCTGCACGGCCTGCTGGCGCTCGCCGAACGGCTCGCCCCCCTGGCGGGCTTCGGCCTCGACATCGAGATCACCGAGACGACGCTGCTGCAGGACCTCGAGGGTACGAGCGTGAAGCTGCGTGAGCTGCGCAAGGCCGGTATCCGCGTTGCCCTCGATGATTTCGGCATGGGCTACTCCTCCCTCGGTCTCCTCTCGAAGCTTCCGGTGGATGTGCTCAAGATCGACCGCTCCTTCGTGAGCGGTCTGCCTCATGACGCGGCCAGCGTGACGCTGGTGGCGAGCATGGTCGAGCTGGCCTCGGCGTTCGATCTGATCACGGTGGCCGAGGGCGTGGAGACCGAGGAGCAACTCGCCGCGCTGCGGGCGCTGCGCTGCAGTCACTCGCAGGGATTCCTGCACAGCGCGGCCGTCCCGGCGCCCGAGCTCGAGCGGATGCTTACCCGGCCTCCGGACCCGCGCCGGGGCCGGGCCGCGGGGTTTTGAGCTACAATTCCTGCCTGGGATTCGCTCGCACACGCCCTCCGGGGCATCCCCGGTAGACCTTGATCAATGCACGGTAACGCGCGAGGCGCGGCTTGCCTCGAGTTCGGACGGTTTCGACTTCTGACCCGGCAGCGTGAGCTGCGCCTCGGCGATGTGCCCGTTGCGCTCGGCTCCCGGGCCTTCGATGTGCTGCTCATCCTGGTCGAGGCCGAGGGCGAGCTCGTGACGAAGGAGGAGTTGCTCGCGCGTGTCTGGCCGGGCGCCGTCGTCGAGGAAAGCAACATCCAGGTGCAGGTCTCGGCGCTGCGCAAGGCGCTCGGCGAGGATAGAAACCTCATCCTCACCGTGCCGCTGCGCGGCTACCGCTTTACGGGCGAGGTGCGTGCGCTCGACGCGTCAGGCCGAGCGTTGGCACCAAGTCCCGAGCCGCAAGCCTCGCCGCAGCCGCCGACCAATCTGCCGGCGCCCGTGTCAGACTTCATCGGCCGCGAGACCGAGCTCAGAGAGGTGCGCGACCTCCTCCGCCACAACCGGCTCGTGACCGTCGTCGGCACCGGCGGCATCGGCAAGACGCGGCTCGGGTTCGAGGCGGCACGGGCCATGCTCGAGGAGTTTCCCGACGGGGTCTGGCTGGCGGAGCTCGCACCGCTGACCGATCCGGACCTCGTGGCGAGCGCCATCAATACGGCCCTGGGCCTGCAGAGCGGCGCGGGCCGCTGGACCTCGGAGCGGCTCGCCGCGGCGCTGCGCGGGCGCCGGCTTCTCCTCGTGCTCGACAACTGCGAGCACGTCATCGCGGCGGCGGCCCGGGAGGCGGAGGCGCTCCTGGGCGCCGTGCCCGGCGCGCGCATCCTCGCGACCAGCCAGGAGCCTCTGGGGCTCGACGGCGAGTGCACATACCGGCTGAGTCCGCTCGAGTTTCCCTCCGAGGACACCGCGGAGCTGGCGGCCGCGCTGCGGCACGATGCGGTGAGGCTCTTCGTGGCGCGCGCACGCGCCGCGGATCCTCATTTCACGCTCAGCGAGCGCAACGCGGCGACGGTCGCGACCATCTGCCGGCGGCTCGACGGCATTCCGCTCGCCATCGAGCTCGCCGCCGCGCGCGCCGCGGCGCTCGGGATAGAGGGCCTCGCGCGCAGGTTGGATCTGCGGTTTCACGTGCTCACGGGCGGCCGGCGCACTGCACTCCCGCGTCACCAGACGCTGCGCGCGACGTTGGACTGGAGTCACCGGCTGCTGGCGGAGCCCGATCGCATCGTGCTGCGGCGGCTTGCGGTGTTCGCCGGCAGCTTCAGTCTGGAAGCGGCGGCGAGCGTCGTGGCCGACTCCGCGCTGGCTGAGTGGGAGGTCATCGGACGAATCGCGGAGCTCGTGGACAAATCTCTGGTGGTCGCCGATGCGGCAGGTCCCGTCCGCCGCTACCGCCTGCTCGAGACGACCCATGCCTACGCCATGGAGAAGCTCGCCGATAGCGGTGAATTCGGCTCGCTCGCGCGTCTTCACGCATTGCACTTCCGCGACCATCTGCGCGCCGCCGTCGGGCTCTGGGAGGAGACTCCCTCCGTCCAATGGCTGGAGGCGCAGGCGCCCGAGATCGACAACGTGCGCGTCGCGTTGGATTGGGCATTCGGGGCCGACGGCGATCCCCCTCTCGGTATCGAGCTCGCCGCGGCGTCCTATGTGCTGTGGTATCTCCTCTCGCTGATGCAGGAGGGCAGGGCACGCCTCGAGCGCGCAACTGCAGCGTTGAGTCCCGGGACTGCGAAGAAGGTCGAGGCGCAGCTCTGGTATGGATACGGCTTTCTCTCGACCGGGGAGCCGCGCGGACGCGCGGTGCCGGCGCTGCGGCGCGCCGTTTCGCTGTATCGCGAGTCCGGCGAGCCGTTGGATCTCGGGCGCGCCCTCAGCTTCTACGGCCTGAATCTCGCGCGCACCGGCCGGCTGGCGGAAGGCCTGGCCGCTCTGGAGGAAGCGCGGGGACATCTCTCCGCGAAGATGCACCCGAAGAGCCTCGCGCTCTGCCTCACCAACCTCGCGATCGCGCGCACGGTGGCCGGGGAATTCGAGGTTGCCAGGGCGCTGCTCGACGAGTCGATGGCGGTGGGGGCGCACTCGAAGGCGGACTTCTGGGTCTGGCGGGCGCTCATCTACAAAGCGGAAGTGGAATTCGCCGAGGGACACCTGGCGGAGGCCATCGCGCAAGCGCGCGAGGTGGTCGCACTCTCCCGCGCGGCGCGGCGCACGGGAATGCTCGGCCACGCGCTCTGCAATCTCGCGGGCTACCTCATCGCCGACAGCGATCTGGAGGAGGCGGCATCGGTGCTGCGCGAGGGACTGCCGCTGGCGCAGGAGAGCGAGCTCGACTCGGTGCTGCTCGCCGGCGGTCTGCAGCACCTCGCGGCGATCGCCACCCGGGAGAACCGCCTGGAGCGCGCGGCGCAACTCATCGGCTACGCGCACGCCTTCTTCTCGTCGGAGTTCGAGGGGCGCAGTCCCGCCAAGCAGCAAATCCAGGCGCGCCTCCTGGAGAGCCTGCGCCGCGCCATGCCGGGCGAGCGCCTCACCGCGCTCATGGACGCGGGCGCGCGGTGGACGGAGGAGGAGGCGATGTCGACCGCCCTCGGAACGTGAGACCTGTCACATCTCTGGATCAGGCTCAAAGCCGATCACCGTAATTTAGAAGCTTTAAGCGGGATTCAGGGGCAGCTAAGGATTTGGGCGCCGCGGCGGCGCGATGCTCATCGGGTCGAAGAAGACCGGTGACCCGCTGCCCATCATGAACCGACCCGCCCGCTCCCGCATCCTGAGGCTCCTGCCGCTCGCCGCGGCCCTGCTGCTTTCGGGCTGTCAGTGGGCCGTGCTCGACCCGAAAGGCCCCATCGGTGTGCAGGAGCGCTCGATCATCCTCACCGCGACGGTGCTGATGCTGATCGTCGTCGTCCCGGTGATCGCGCTGATCCTCATCTTCGCCTGGCGCTACCGCGCCTCGAACGAGAAGGCGGAGTACCGGCCGGACTGGTCGCATTCCAACAGGATCGAGGCGGTGGTGTGGCTCATCCCCTGCATCATCATCCTGGCGCTCGGCGTCATCGCCTGGCGGTCCTCGCACACGCTCGATCCCTACCGGCCGCTCGACTCCAAGGTCAAGCCGATCCGCATCGACGCCGTGGCGCTCGACTGGAAGTGGCTCTTCATCTATCCCGAGCAGAAGGTCGCGACGGTGAACCAGGTGGCCTTCCCGGCGAACGTGCCCGTCGAGTTCCACATCACCTCGGCGACGGTGATGAACGCATTCTTCATCCCGCAACTCGGCAGCCAGATCTATGCGATGGCGCGCATGGAGACGCAGCTGCACCTGCTCGCCAGCGAGCCCGGCACCTACCAGGGTCTTTCCTCGAACTACAGCGGCGACGGCTTCTCGGGCATGACGTTCAAGGCGATCGCGCTGCCGTCGCAGCAGGGATTCGATGCCTGGCTGGCGAAGGTGAAAGCCGCGCCGCGGAAGCTCGACGCGGCATCATTCGCGCGGCTCGCCGCGCCGAGCGAGAACAATCCGGTCGAGTACTACTCGCAGGTGCAGCCGCGCCTCTTCGGCGACATCGTCGCCGGCCGGCTGCAGGAGCGTGCGGGCCGCCTGCTCGCGCGCACTTCGGCGCATGCGCACGCCGCCGCGCCCATGAGCGGCATGCCCGGCATGCCCGCCACCAGGAGCAATTGAGAATGCTCGGCAAGCTGACGCTCTCCGCCATTCCCTACCAGAACCCGATCGTCATGGGGGCCGTGGCCTTCATGGCGCTCACCGCGATCGCCGTGCTCGGCGCGGTCACCGCGCTCGGCAAGTGGAAGTACCTCTGGACGGAGTGGCTGACCTCGGTCGATCACAAGAGGATCGGCGCGATGTACATCATCCTCGCGGGGGTGATGCTGCTGCGCGGCTTCTCCGACGCGATCATGATGCGCGCGCAGCAGGCGCTCGCCTACGGCGGCCACGCGGGCTACCTGCCGCCGGAGCACTTCGACCAGGTGTTCAGCGCCCACGGCACGATCATGATCTTCTTCATGGCCATGCCGTTCATGATCGGGCTCATGAACTGCGTGCTACCGCTGCAGATCGGCGCCCGCGACGTGGCCTTCCCCTTCCTCAACTCCCTCAGCCTCTGGCTGACGGTCGCCGGCGCGATGCTCGTCAACATCTCGCTCGCGATCGGCAACTTCGCGCGCACGGGCTGGCTGGCCTATCCGCCGCTGTCGGAGCTGCACTTCAGCCCGGGCGTCGGCGTCGACTACTACATCTGGGCGCTGCAGATATCGGGCATAGGCACCACGCTCTCCGGCGTCAACTTCATTGCCACCATCCTGAAGATGCGCGCGCCGGGCATGACGCTGATGCGCATGCCCGTGTTCACCTGGACCGCCCTCTGCACCAACATCCTGATCGTCGCCGCGTTCCCGGTCCTCACCGTATCGCTCGCGCTGCTGACGCTCGACCGGTATCTGGGGATGCATTTCTTCACCAACAGCCTGGGCGGCGATCCGATGATGTACATCAATCTCATCTGGATCTGGGGCCATCCGGAGGTCTACATCCTGGTGCTGCCGGCGTTCGGGATCTTCTCCGAGATCATCGCGACCTTCTCCGGCAAGCGCCTCTTCGGCTACACCTCGATGGTGTTCGCGACCATGGCGATCGCGCTCCTCTCGTTCATCGTGTGGCTGCACCACTTCTTCACGATGGGCTCGGGCGCCGATGTCAACACGTTCTTCGGCATCACGACCATGGTGATCGCCGTGCCGACGGGCGTGAAGATCTTCAACTGGCTCTTCACCATGTACCGCGGGCGGGTCCGCCTCGAGTCGCCGGTGCTCTGGACCATCGGCTTCATGATCACCTTCGTGATCGGCGGCATGAGCGGGGTGCTGCTGGCGGTGCCGCCGGCGGACTTCGTGCTGCACAACAGCCTGTTCCTGGTGGCGCATTTCCACAATGTGATCATCGGCGGCGTGGTGTTCGGCGTGTTCGCGGCGGTGAACTTCTGGTTCCCGAAGGTGTTCGGGTTCCGCCTCAACGAGACACTGGGCAAGGCGGCGTTCTGGTGCTGGCTGGTCGGATTCTACGTGGCGTTCATGCCGCTCTATGTGCTCGGCCTCATGGGCGCGACGCGCCGCATGGATCACTACGACAACCCGGCCTGGCATCCTCTCTTCGTCGTCGCGGCGGCGGGCGCCGCCATCATCTTCTGCGGCATCGTCCTGCAGATCGCGCAGGTGGTGGTGAGCCTGGCGCAGCGCGAGCGCGCGCGCGACCTGACGGGCGACCCCTGGGGCGGGCGTACGCTCGAGTGGGCGACCTCCTCGCCGCCGCCGGCCTACAACTTCGCGCGCATCCCGGTGGTGCGCGACCGTGACGCCTTCTGGGACATGAAGCAGCGGGGCGTGAACATGAAGGCCGCGGTCTATCGGCCCATCCACATGCCGCGCAACACGGGCACCGGCTTCGTGATGGCCGTGTTTCTGGGCCTGGCCGCGTTCGCCATGATCTGGCACATCTGGTGGCTCGCGATCGGCGGCACGGCCGCCGCGATGGTGGCCCTGATCCGTCACGCGTTCGACGACGATCGCGACTACTACGTCGAAGCCGAGGAGGTGAGGCAGACCGAGAGCCTCCGCGGCCGCGCCCAACTGAGGAGCGTCTAGCCCATGTCAACCCGTCCGATATCCGTTCACGGTGGCGCCCTGGCCTTCGAGCCGGGGTATGCCGACAACGCGGCCGAAGCGCTGCGGTATCTGCGACCGGCGGACGACGCCGTCGACTTCGAGCTGGAGCATCATCCCGACACTGCGTCCATCGCGCAGCTCGGGTTCTGGATCTATCTCATGAGCGACTGCCTGCTGTTCGCGGGCCTGTTCGCCACCTACTCGGTGCTGCACGTGCGCACGGCCGGCGGACCGACGCCGCAGGGACTGTTCGATCTGCCGTATGTGCTGGCGGAGACGGTATTCCTGCTGGTCAGCAGCTTCACCTGCGGTCTGGCGACGCTCGCGATGGGGCGGCGCAGCCGTGGCGCGACGCTCGGCTGGCTGGCGGTGACCTTCGTGCTGGGACTCGCGTTCGTCGGCATGGAAGTGCACGAGTTCGCGCACATGATCGCGGACAACGCCGGACCCGGCCGCAGCGCTTTCCTGTCGAGCTTCTTCACGCTCGTGGCGACGCACGGACTGCACGTCACCTGCGGGCTCATCTGGATGGCGATCATGATGGTCATGGTGGTGAAGAAGGGCTTCACGCCGTCGACCGAGTCGCGCCTCTCCTGCCTGAGCCTCTTCTGGCACTTCCTCGACATCATCTGGGTCGGGGTCTTCTCGCTCGTCTATCTCTTCGGGGTGTCCTGACATGAGCGTCGCCAACGAGGCCATTGCCGGCCACGCGCCGCACGGGGCCATCCACGCGGGCGGGCACGGCGCCGCGCACGGCTCGCGCAGGTCCTACGTCATCGGCTTTCTCCTGGCGATCGCGCTCACCGCCGTTCCCTTCGGGCTGGTGATGAGCCATGCGAGCGTCGGCACGCCGCTCATCATCACGGTGTTCGCGCTGGCGCAGATCATGGTGCACATCGTGTATTTCCTGCACGTCGATCGCTCCGAGGAGCAGCGCTGGAATCTGATGGCGCTTCTCTTCACCGGCATCGTGGTGTGCATCATTCTCGGCGGCTCCATCTGGATCATGCACAACCTGTACGTGAACATGATGCCCGGCATGACGCCGGGACCGGTCGGCTGAGGATCGCGCGGCGAGTCGCGGCCGGCTCCTACGGCGACGCCCCG
The DNA here is from genome assembly GCA_035545455.1 of Steroidobacteraceae bacterium. Classification (GTDB taxonomy): domain Bacteria; phylum Pseudomonadota; class Gammaproteobacteria; order Steroidobacterales; family Steroidobacteraceae; genus 13-2-20CM-66-19. The sequence goes on along the minus strand of DASZYK010000495.1, from coordinate 2,091 downwards.
GCCGCCGCGACCTCGGGTGCCGGCGCGCTCCCGCGTGTCGCCAGCCAGGAGCCGAAGAGGATGAGACCGAATCCGGTGAGGCCCCAGATGCCCAGGCGCTCATCGAGCAGCACCATGCCCAGCAGCGTTGCGACGGCCGGATTGATGTAGGTCACGATCGAGGCTCGCGCCGCGCCGGCATTCTTCACCAGGTAGAACATCACCAGCATCGATAGCGCGGTGCAGACCAGGCCCAATATGGCGACCGACGACAGCGCCCGCAGGCTCGGCATGCCGGCGGGCAGGGAAAGCATCGCCGGAACGAGCAGCAGCGCGCTCGCGATGGAGAGGCTCGCGGCCACGGGACCGATCGAGTCGACCGAATGCAGGTGCCTCTGGATGATGAGCGGCCCGATCGCATAGCCTATCGTCGCAACGACGACGCAGGCCGACCCGGCCCAGGCGAGCGGCCCGGAAATCGCGCCGAATCCCACCAATGCAACGACACCCGCGAGGCCGACGACGAGTCCGGCGATGCGCGCGGCGCCGAGCCGCTCATGGACGCCGAAGAAGCGGGAGATGAGAGCGATGATGAGCGGCACGGTCGCGATCAGGATCGCCGCGACGGAGGAAGGGATCCAACGCTCCCCCATGGAGATCGCCGAGAAGGGAATGGTGAACTCGACCAGCGCGAAGGCGAGAATTGCCGCCTTGTGGGCGAGGAGCGCACGCAGCGTGCCGCGGCGCCAGGCGACCGGCAGCAGGATGAGGGCCGCCAGCGTGATCCGCCCCCAGGCCACGTCGAAGGGCGAGAGCTCCTGGACGGCGATCTTGATGAAGAAATAGGGCAGGCCCCAGAAGATCCCGAGGGACACGAAGGCCAGCCAGGCGCGCGCGCTCAAGTACGAGATCCTCTCGCGCGACCCGTCATCCAGGCACAAGGAGGTGCCCCGCCGCCGGAAATGGCGAGCGCCGGGCAGGAGTCGCGCCTCGTGCCCGGCGCCGCGCTGGGCCGGACAGAAGGCCCGGACCAGCGCCGGACACCAGCGTACGACAGGGCCGGCGGATACGCCTCTCCCGGGAGTATCATGCCCGGTCCGCTTTCCGGGAGACTCGCACCATGTCCGCCAGCCCCTCGAGCGCCGCCGAAAAGCGCCGCCGCTTCCACGAGCTGCATCGCCACGGCTGCTTCGTGATCCCCAATCCATGGGACCCGGGCAGCGCCCGCTATCTCGAGGCCCTGGGGTTCAAGGCGCTCGCCACGACCAGCTCCGGCTTTGCGTGGTCGCAGGGATGCCCCGACAACGGGATGACCCGCGAGGCGGTTCTGGCGCACCTGCGCGCGATGGCGGAAGCGACGGACCTGCCCATCAATGCGGACTTCGAGGGCGGTTTTGCGCGTGAGCCCAACGGCGTCGCCGAGAGCGTGCGGCTCGCCGTCGAGACCGGAGTGGCGGGGCTCTCGATCGAGGACTCGACGGGCGATACCGCCAAGCCGCTCTATGACGTCGACGACGCCGTCGCAAGGATTCGCGCCGCGCGCAAGGCGATCGACCAGGCTGGGGGTGACACCCTGCTGGTCGGGCGCGCGGAGTGCTTCCTCGTGGGCAGGGCCGACATCGACGAGACGATCTCGCGGCTGCAGGCGTACGCGAGCGCCGGGGCCGATTGCCTGTATGCGCCCGGGATCCGCTCGTCAGAGCACATCCGCCGAGTCGTCGAGAGCGTCGCACCGAAACCCGTCAATCTGCTCGTCGGCTACGCGAGCACTCTCTCGGTCGCGGACATAGCGGCACTGGGAGTGCGCCGCATCAGCGTCGGTGGAGCGCTTGCGCGCGCCGCTTGGGGCGGCTTCATGCGTGCCGCGAAAGTGCTGGCGGAGCAAGGGCGCTTCGACGGCTTCGCGGATGCCGTCTCGCACGCCACGCTCGAATCGATGATGCGAGTGCCCACGTAGCTCGCACTCGGGCGGGCGCCGCGCGTCGGCGCGGCCGGACTTCGCGGATGCGCGCCGCTATACTGCGCGACTTTTCATGCGCCGCGCAGGAGCACGCATTCCGATGATCCGTGCCGGCCAACCGTCCCCGGTGCGGCGGGCATCCCGGTCATCCT
>DASZYK010000494.1:0-13183 GCA_035545455.1 Steroidobacteraceae bacterium | reverse complement strand
GTGCCACCGAGCCGCCCCGGCGATGGCTTCCTGCGCGCTCGCTCGCCGCCTCGCAGCTCACCCAGACGCGTCCATCCATCGCCCGGACGGGATAGACGTTGACCGACTTGCCCGGATCCTCGAGGCAACGGCCCGTCCGCAGGCTGTAGTGATGCTTGTAGAGCGGTGACGCGACGACGCTCTCGCCCTTCACGTCCGCAACGATCCCGCGTGACAGCACGCTCGCGCCGCTCGCCGGATCGATGTTGTCCAGGGCGTACAGCGCTTCGCCGGCGCGGAACACGGCGATCTGCCGGCCGCCGACCAGCGCGCAGACGCCGGCCTGCGGCAGGATGTCCTCGAGGGCGCAGATGGCGGTCCAGGCGCTCATCCCGCGGCCTCCTGCAGGCGGCGGCGCTCGGCGGCGGTCGCGGGCCGGATCTGCGAGCGCTCGCGGACGAACAGGACATTGCTGTCGCCGGCATCGCTGTTGACGAAGTGACGAAAGCGTCTGCGGGTGACGGGATCCTCGACGGCCTTCTTCCATTCACACTCGTAGGCGGCGATCACGCGCGCCATGTCGGCCTCGAGCTCCTCCCCGATGCCGAGCGAATCGGCGCAGATCACCTGCCGCAGATATTCGAGACCGCCCTCGAGGCTGTCGCGCCAGGTGGCAGTGCGCTGCAGACGATCCGCCGTCCGGATGTAGAACATGAGAAACCGGTCGACGTAACGGATGAGCGTCGGCTTGTCGAGATCGGCGGCGAGAAGCTCCGCGTGCCGCGGCTTCATGCCGCCGTTGCCGCAGACGTGGAGGTTCCAGCCCTTCTCGGTTGCGATCACACCGACATCCTTTCCCTGCGCCTCCGCGCATTCGCGCGTACATCCCGACACGCCGAACTTCAGCTTGTGCGGCGAGCGCAGGCCCTTGTACCGGCTCTCGAGCTCGATCGCGAGACCAACGCTGTCGTGCACGCCGTACCGGCACCACGTCGAGCCGACGCAGGATTTGACGGTCCTCAGGGCCTTGCCGTATGCGTGCCCCGACTCGAAGCCGGCGGCGATGAGGTCCGCCCAGATGAGGGGCAGCTCGTGCACGCGGGCGCCGAAGAGATCGATGCGCTGACCACCGGTGATCTTGGTGTAGAGCCCGAACTTGCGGGCCACCTCGCCGATGGCGATCAGCTTCTCGGGCGTGATCTCGCCCCCGGGGATACGAGGCACCACCGAGTAGGTGCCGTCCTTCTGCATGTTGGCGAGGAAGTAGTCGTTGGTGTCCTGCAGCGGTGCCCGCTCCGCGGCGAGCACGAACTCGTTCCAGCACGAGGCGAGCATGGAGGCGATCGCCGGCTTGCAGATGTCGCAGCCGAGCGGCGGACTGCAATCGCCGCCCTGCCCGCGTGCGCCGGGCTCGCGCACGCCGTGCTTCGCCAGTACCTCGGCGAAGCTCCTCAGGCTGCCGACGCGGATGAGGTGAAACAGCTGCTGTCTCGAATGGCGGAAGTGCTCGCAGAGATGATTGTCGAGCGCGATGCCGCGGCGCTCGAGCTCGGCCTCGAGGATCTGCTTCACCAGCGGCGCGCAGCCGCCGCACGTGCCCGATGCCCGGGTGCTCGCCTTGATGGCGCCCACCGTCGTGCAGCCGCTCTCGACCGCGGCGCGGATCGCACCCTTGGTCACGCTGTTGCAGGAGCAGATCTGGGCGGCTTCGGGCAATGCGGCCGGGCCGGAGCCGGCCCCGGAGCCGCCGCAAGCGCGCGCCGGGAGGATCAGGTCTTCCGGGTGCTCCGGCAGCGCCATTCCGTGCAACATCGTCTGCAGGAGTGTGCCGTATTCGCGCGCATCGCCGACGAGCACCGCCCCCAGCAGCCGCTTGCAGTCGGCGTCGACGACCAGGCGCTTGTAGATCTCGCGACGCTCGTCGACGAAGGCATAGCTGCGCGCGCCCGGCGTGGCGGCATGCGCATCACCGATGGAGGCGACATCGACGCCGAGAAGCTTCAGCCTGGTGCTCATGTCCGCGCCGCGGAACGCGATATCCGCGCCGCCCGCGATGTGGCGGGCCGCGGTCTGCGCCATCTGATATCCCGGTGCGACGAGCCCGAAGATGCGGCCCTGCCAGGAAGCGCACTCGCCGATGGCGTAGATGTCCGGATCCGAGGTGCGGCAGAGATCGTCGATGACGATGCCGCCGCGCTGCCCGACGGCCAATCCGGCCTGACGGGCGAGCTCATCGCGGGGACGGACGCCTGCGGAGAACACGACGATGTCAGCCGCGAGCGTGCTTCCATCGGCGAATGTCAGCGTGTGGAGCGCGGCATCGCCGGGATACTCGGCTATGGCCTGACTGCTCTTTCCCGTGTGCACCCGGACCCCGAGTGCCTCGATCTTGCGCCGCAGCATGGCGCCGCCGCCGTCGTCCACCTGCAGCGCCATCAATCGCGGCGCGAGCTCCACGACATGAGTCTCGAGCCCGAGATCCCGCAGCGCTCTCGCCGCCTCGAGCCCGAGGAGGCCGCCGCCGATCACCACGCCGACGCGCGCCCGCGCCGCGCCGGCACGGATCGCTTGCAGATCCCCGATCGTGCGGTAGACGAAGCAACCCGTGCGGTCCCGGCCCGGCAGCGGAGGCACGAACGGCTGCGAGCCCACGGCGAGAACCAGCTTGTCGTAGGCGACGTCTTCACCCGTTGAAATCCTGACGCGATGCGCGGCGCGATCGATGTCGACCGCGCGCACGCCCAGATGCACCACGATGCCGTGGGTCTCGAAGAAGCCCGGCGGCACGAGGCTGAGATCCTCGGCTGTCCGGCCCGCGAAGAGCGAGGAGAGCTGCACACGGTCATAAGCCGCTCTCGGCTCCTCGCCGATGACGGTGATGTCGAACGACCCTGCGGCGGGAAGCTGCTCGAGAAAGCGCTGCCCGACCATCCCATTGCCGACTACGACGATGCGCGTACGCGCGGTCATTTCAGGTGCTCCATGAAAAAACGCCGCCCGGCCCGGATTTCGCATGCGATGTACCCGGGTCGGCGGCGTTGCCTGCAAGCCCTCCGTCGGGCTCGCGGGAAAAGGCGGTGCAACGGCCATGCCAACCGCCGCGGAATGGGATTCCGCCGTGCTTCCAGGCACTTGGCGCGGCGCGGCGCCGGTCACGGCCGGCGGGAACGGCGCGGCTGCTCTTTCACGGAGCACCTCGCGGGCGATTTGCACGATGAGGGGGCAGGAGCCCGGGCGCCAGCGCGGGTCGCCGCGCGTATCCCGTTGTGCGCGTTGCGCTGCGCATCCGGTGGCATGGCCGTTGCACCGCCGTCCGGCTGCATGAGTGACCCCGGCTTGCACATCCTTCTCATCGATCAGAATGTCACGCGCGCATCCGTACTGGAGGAAGGCCTGAAGGAAGCGGGCTATGCGGACGTGACCGTCGTGCGCGAGATGCAGAACCTCCTGCGCCGCATCGTCGATGAGGATCCCGACGTCATCTTCATCGACCTCGAGAATCCGAACCGCGACGTGCTGGGGCAGATGTTCCAGGTATCACGGTGCGTCCGGCGCCCCATCGCGATGTTCGTCGACCGCTCCGACAGCGACATGATCAAGGCGGCGGTCGAGGCAGGCGTCGGCGCGTACGTCGTCGACGGCATGAAGAAGGAGCGGGTGAAAGCCATTCTCGATATGGCGGTGAGCCGCTTCAACGCCTTCAGCGAGCTGCGCGATGAGCTCGAGCGCGCCCGGATGGCGCTCAGCGAGCGCAAGATCGTCGAGCGCGCCAAGGGAATCCTCATGCGGGAGAAGGGCCTCAGCGAGGAGGCCGCCTATGGGGCCATGCGCAAGGCGGCCATGAACGAGGGCAAGAGGGTGGCGGAAATCGCGCAGGCAATCGTAACCGCGACGGCGCTGCTGAGATGAGCAGGCTGCCGGCCGCCGCGGGCGAGCGGCGGCACGGGCGTTGCGTTGCAGTCCGAGTCCCAACAGCGGGGCCGACGAGGCCACCGATCCATGAGCGTTCTCCACAGGGAACGCGCACGTCGAGATCGTCAGGTTTCCATTCCGGAGGGCGACGGCGCGCAAGAGACCATGCCGGGCGGCCGCTACAAAGGGAGCATGCGCGGGCCCGCGCTCCCCTCGTGCGCGTAGACTTGCGGCATGATCGCGCAACCGCTCGCAGGCCGCACCATCGCCGTTCCCGAGAGCCGCGAGATCGAGGTGTTCGCGGCGCTGCTCGAGCGTCGGGGAGCGCGTGTGATCCGCTGTCCTCTGGTGGCCATCCGTGACGCCCCCGATCCCGCGCCGGTGCTCGACTGGAGCCGCCGGCTCGCCGCCGGCGGGCTCGATGACCTGATCCTGCTGACGGGAGAGGGACTGAGGCGCATCCTCGCCTGCATCGAGCGGCACGAGCCGGCGCTGCGGGCGCGATTCGTCGCCGCCCTCGGGAGCGTGCGCAAGATCACGCGCGGCCCGAAGCCGGCGAAGGTCCTGCGCGAGCTGGCAATGAAGCCGCAGATCAGCGCCGCGCGGCCGACGACGGACGGTGTCATCGCGAGCCTGCGCGACGTCGACCTCCGCCGCCGCCGGGTTGGCGTGCAGCTCTACGGCACGGAGCCCAACCGCCCGCTGAGCGATTTCCTGGAGAGCGCCGGCGCATTCGTTGACACCGTGGCGCCGTACGTCTACGCCGACGCCGCTGACGAGCAGGCGGTACGAAGCCTGATCGGTCAGCTGCGCGCAGGGAAGATCGATGCGATCGCTTTCACCAGCTCAGCTCAGATCGAGCGGCTCATCACCGTGGCGTCGGCGGACGGCGCAAGGGCGTCTCTTGCCAACACGCTGGTGGCTGCGGTAGGGCCGGTAGTGGCGGATGCCCTGCGCAGACACGGCATCGAGGCGCAACTGATGCCGGCTGAGTCCTTTTTCCTCAAGCCGCTGACGAGCGCGCTGGAGGAGGCGCTGGGCGCCGGATGATCCTCCGACCCGCCGTACCCGAGGATGCGATGCCGGTGGCGCGAGTTCACGTGCGCGCGTGGCAGGCGGCCTACCGAGGCTTGATGCCCGATGACTATCTGCGAGGGCTGAGCGCCGAGGATCGCGCCCGACGTTACGACTTCGCCGGTCTCGATCCGGCCAGGCCGAGGACGCTCGTGGCCATCGAGGCGGATACGGTCCTCGGCTTCGCCACGGTCGCTCCCGCCCGCGATGAGGACGCTGTCGGCCAGGGAGAGCTCTGTGCGCTTTACGTGGAGCCCGACTGCTGGGGCCGTGGAGTCGGCCGCGCGCTCGCATCGGCCGCTCGCGCCGAGCTCTGCCGCGTGGGATTCCGCAGCGCCGTGCTGTGGGTGGTCGCGGGCAACGCGCGCGCGACGCGGTTCTACGAGGCCGACGGATGGACGCCCGATGGGTCGCGCCGCGCGCAGCGGGTCTGGAGTGTCACCGTGGACACCATGCGATACGGCAGGGTCCTGGCGGCGTAGCGGATGACGCTATTGCGACGTGTCGTCCTCGACCACCGTTCCCTGATGGAACACGATCTTCCAGTCCTTCGCGGAGCGCCGCCAGATGGTTGCGCGGCGCGTCTTCCTCCGGCCCTGCAGCAGCGTGTACGTCAGCAGGTAGACGTCGGAGGCCAGCTCCCTGCACGCGAAGTCACTCGTTGCCCAGACATCCTCGACGCCCGCCGGGTTGCGGCAACGCTCCTCCAGGACCCCCAGAACGTACTCCCTGCTGTAGCGCCGCCCCGATGCGCCGACCTCCCAGAACTCCGGCGCGGTCATGCGCTCGAAATCCGAGCGGGTCGCTCCGAGCTTTGGGTGATGGAAGATCGGCTCGCGGCGGCGGAGCTCCTCCAGAACGGCACCGAGGCCCGGATCGGTTGTCAGCCAGGCTTTCAAGGGCACGCTTGCCGTCACGGCGCCGTCGTCGTGCGCCGCCGGCGCCACAATCCCGCCACGAACGGGATCAGCGACACGACGATGATCAGAATCGTGACGACTCCGAAGTTGCGCTTCACCAGCGGCACGTTGCCGAAGAGATAGCCGCCCCAGAGGAAGAGGAGCACCCAGCCGAAGCCGCCCAGGATGTTGTAAGCCTGAAAGCGCGCGTAGGGCATGCGGCCGACGCCGGCGACGAAGGGCATGCAGGTGCGGATGATGGGGATGAAGCGCGACAGGGCGATCGCGCGCCCGCCGTGGCGGACGAAGAACAGCTCCGTGCGGCGCAGGTACTCCACCTTGAGCAGGCGATAGCGGCCGCTGAAGGCGGGCGGTCCCATGAGGCGGCCCACCGAGTAGTTGACGGAATTGCCGAGCACGGCCGCGAGACCGAGCACGACGAAGGCCATCGGCGCGCTGAGAGTGCCGCTGGTGTCGACCGCGGCGAGCGCGCCGACGCCGAAGAGCAACGAGTCGCCGGGCAGAAACGGCGTCACGACGAGTCCCGTCTCAGCGAAGATGACGGCGAAGAGGATGGGATAGATCCAGAGATCGACGTGCGCCAGCAGCTCGACCAGATGGCGGTCGAGATGCAGCACGAGATCGAGCAGCCATGACAGCACGTTCCACTACGCTCCAGACGTTGCGAGGTCCCGAGAACCCGACCGCGGGCACCCGCGGGAAGTCTTTCTCCCGGGGCGCTCACTCGCGCGAGGGCAGGTCTCGCAGACTAGCAGGGATCCGGCCCCCACGGCTCCATCCGTCGCGGGCCGGCGGCAGGCGCAGCGTCTCTCAGGGCAGCAGATTGTCGGTGGCGGACGCGGGCGGCAGGCTCGTCGCCACTGTCCTGACCAGATGGCCAGGCTGGCCCTCACCGTGCACCTCATCCTCCAGCGTGCTCAGGCCAAGCCGCACCTCGGCATCGCGCGACTGCAGGGATGGGGCGCTCTTCGCGGTCATGATGTCCGCGGGCTGATGCTCCTTGCCCTCCTCGACGATGTCCGGAACGATTCCCTTGCCCTGCACGGAGCCGCCCGAGGGCGTGAAATAACGGGAGGTCGTCAGCTTCACGGCTCCGCCGTACTGCAGCGGAATGACGGTCTGCACCGTGCCCTTGCCATAGGTCTTGTGCCCGATCAGCAGCGCCCGGCCGTGATCCTTGAGCGCCGCCGAGACGATTTCCGCGGCGGAAGCCGTCCCGCTGTTCACCAGCACCACGATGGGTGCCCCGTTCATGAGATCGCCTGGCGTGGCGTCCATCTCGAAGCGGGCATCCGGGGTCCTGCCCTGGGCCGTGAGGATGACGCCCTCGTTGAGAAAATCGTCCGCCACCGCTACCCCGGACTCGAGCACGCCGCCGGGATTGTCGCGCAGGTCGAGCACCAGGCCGCGAAGCCCCCCGGGATTGTTGCGCTGAAGCTTCGATATCGCCGCGCTCACCTCGTCGGGTGTGGTGTCGCTGAAGTCCTCGATGCGCACGTAGCCATAGCCGGGCGACAGGCTCTGGTAGGTGACGCTGTGCACCTCGACGTTCGCGCGCTTCAGCGCGAAGGTGAGCGGTGCCGGCGTGCCGGCGCGGCGGACGGTGAGGGTGACCGTGCTTCCGGAGACGCCGCGCATGTGCTCTATCGCGCCGGAGACATCGGAGCCGACTTCCTTGCCGTCGATCGCCACGATCTCATCGCCGGCGCGCAGCCCGGCCAGCTCGGCCGGGGAGCCCTGGATGGCATGGAGGATCTTCACGGCGGAGCCGTCCGCGGCAACCTCTATGCCGACGCCCGGGTAGGACCCCATGGTGCTGAGCCGGGTCTCCTCGAACTCCTCGCTGTCGAGATAGGCGGAGTGCGGATCGAGCGCCGACACCATGCCGCGGATGGCGGCGTCCATCAGCTTGCGATCGCTCATCCGGTCGACGTAATCGCGCTTGATGTGCTCGTACACCTCGGCAAAGAGGCGCGCCTCCTGCCAGGGCAGCGTGGTGGGATTGCGGGAATCAGGGGCGCTGGAGTCGCCGGCGGGGGCCTGCCCTTCCCGGACGGTCTGCACGGCGGTCTCCATCGTGTTGCCGGACTGACTGCCCTGGATGCCAGGACCCTTCGCCAGCACGCCCCCGGCGAGAGCGGCGGAAAAGCCGAATACCGCCCCCGTTGCGAGAGCGATCAGCGTGCGCTTGCCGCTCGACATGTGATGAATCCCCCCGTGGGATCAAAGTATGGAACGATGCTACGGCATGCCTCGCCGGTCAATGGCGGCCCGACCGCCGGCCGTATTCCCGTTCCCTGCGGACAGCGCGCCAGGCATCAGTCGGCCCATCCCGGGCCTCGTCCCTCCGGTGCCGCCACGCGCTCGGAGCGCCTGGCGTAGCAAGCCGCCACCGGCGGTTTGCCGGCATCGCGGGCCCCCTGCGCGCCGGCGGGCGGCGCCGCGGTCAGCTCCGAGAGCAGATCATCGAGCGGCAGAGGCTTGGAGATCGCATATCCCTGCCCGTAATCCACTCCGAGCGTGGCGACGCGCGCGCGGATCTCTTCGGTCTCCACGTATTCCGCGACGGTCGTGAGCGACATCGTGCGCGCGAGTTGCGCGATGGCGCGCACCATCGACTCGGCACGCGGGTCCTTGACCACGTCGCGAACGAAACTGCCGTCGATCTTGAGCATGGTCACCGGCAACTGGCGCAGGTAGGCGAGAGAGGAGAGGCCGGTGCCGAAGTCATCGAGCGCAATGCCGCAGCCGAGCATGCGCAGCCGCTCCATCAGAGCGGTCGCGCGCGTCACACTGGCGATCGTGGCATTCTCGGTGAGCTCGAAGCAGAAGAGCTCGGGCGGCAGGCCGCTCGAGCGGATGCGCTCCATCAGGAAGTCGCTGAAGCTCTCGTCGTTGAGCGACTGGCCGGAGAAGTTGATGGCGAACGAGAGCGGCACTCCCGAGAACGTGCCGGCATAGGCTTTGAGGCGCTCGACGGCGGCCTCGATCACCCAGCGGTCGATGCTGGGCATGAGCTGGTAGCGCATCGCGGCCGACATGAAACTGTCGGGACCGGCCGCGGTGCCATCCTCGTCCAGCATGCGCACCAGCAGCTCGTAGTGAGGTCTGAGCTGCGTGGCGCGGCCGAAGGGCAGGATGAGCTGCGCATCGAGGCGCAGCCGGCCCGAGCTGATCGCATCGTGCAGGCGTCCGGCGATGTTGATGTCCGCGAACCTTCGCACCAGGCTGACATCGTTGGCGCGGTAGACCTCGACGCGATTGCGGCCGCGATCCTTGGCGGCCTTGCAGGCGGTCTCGGCCGCGGCGAGCGAGTGCATCAGCTCGCCGGCGCTGGTGTCGAGCGCGGCCACTCCGACGCTGATGGAGACGCGCAGGCGCGAGTTGCCCTGCATGCTGCCCAGCTGCTCCGCTCCCTCGCGCAGCGACTCGCCGAAGCGCTCAGCGTCGTCGAGATGCGCCGGCAGCAGCACGGAGAAGCGGTCGCCGGAGATCCTGGCCGCGAACGCGCCGGGCGGCAGCCGGCCGCGCAACAGCTCGCCCAGCTGGCCGAGCACGCCGTCGCCCACCCGCATGCCGAAGTTGTCATTGATGACATGCAGCTGGTCGACGTTGATGTAAAGAGAGCTCCAGCCCGAGGAGCCGGCGCCCGCGACCACAACGCGCACGCGATGCTCGAAGGCCGGCCGCGTGTAGAGGCCGGTCAGGGTGTCGTAACTGCCCTCCGACTGCGGGCCCATCCGATCTCGCTCGGCGAGCGCGCGCTTCAACCGGCCGATGCCGATCCGGGCGAGAACCTCGCGCCGCAGACACTCCAACGCGGGCCTGAGCAGTGCGTGCACGAGCGCGAAGCTGCGGGCCTCGGCCCCGAGCTCGCGGCCGGGCGCACAGGCGATGGCGACGGCCGCAAGCAGGAGCCGAGAGTCGTCGCGGATCCAACAGACGTAGATCGGCGCGCCGTCCGGCAGCATGTGCAGGTCGCCCTCGCCTTCCGGGGCCGAGCCGGCCGCGGCGATGGAGCCGCTCACGATCGGATTCGCGGCGGCGGCATCCGCACCGCTCGACCAGCGGAGTGCCCCCCGCGCATCGAATATCGAGATGCCGCGGGCACGCGGCAGCAGCGTCCGGCAAAGCTGCGCGTACGGCTCGAAGCCGCCCCAGGGATCCGGGTTCCGGGGCCCCTCGGACCGGCTGAAGCGGGTCTCAGGATTCGCCTTTTCTTCCGAGGGCGGGCTCATGCCGCGGCAGCCGTGATCTCATATGGAAAATGGCCGCCAATGTCGCCCCCAGGGCGTTGCGGGGCCTTGCGCGAGTTGGCGGTTCCCCGAAGACGGGACCGGCAGCGGCCTCAAAGCTTGAAGCCGCTCACAACTTCAATGCCGCAGCCAGAATCGCGGGTCTACCGGCTTGCCTTCCTTGCGGATCTCGAAATAGAGCTCCGGCCGCGCGCTGCCGCCGCTGTCGCCGGCCTGCGCGATGGTCTGGCCGGCGGCGACGTGCTCGCCGACCGACTCGTACAGGCGGGCATTGTGGCCATAGAGGCTCATGTAGCCGTCGCCATGATCGATGATGATGAGCAGGCCCAGACCGGCGAGCCAGTCGGCGTACACCACGCGTCCCTGCGATACGGCGTGCACCGGAGCATCGCGCTCGGTGGCGAAAAGATCGCCCTGCCACTTGAGTCCCCCTGCCCGCACCTGTCCATAGCTCTCGATGATCCTGCCGGCAACAGGCGGGCGGAGCTTGCCGCGCAGATGCGCAAAGGGGGAGTTACCGAAATCCTCCGGGGGCAGACTCGCGGCGGCGCGGCGCAGCTGCGCGAGCAGAGACTCGAGGCCGCTCTGCTGCTGCCGCAGCCGGGCGAGCCGGGCGGCGCGGGTCCGGGTCTGCGCCGATATGCTCGCCAGCACCTGCATGCGCCGGGAGCGCGCCTGACTCAGGGCGGCGACCTGGGCCTCCTGCGCCTGCTGCAGGGTTGCAAGCTTCGCATCCTGCGCCTGCAGCTCCCCGTCCAGCTGGCCGATCCGCTGCAGATCCGCCTGGATGGCCTGGATCTGGAGCGCACGCGCGCGGCCAAAGTAGCTGTAATACACGAACATCCGCCCTGCCTGCGCGGGATCGCGCTGATTGAGGAGAAGCTTGAGCGGCTCCTCCCGGCCGGTGAGATATGCGGCGCGCAGCTGCCCGGCGAGGGCATTGCGGCTGCTCGCGAGGTCGGCCTCGCGCGCGCGCTTCTGCGCCTCGAGCTCAGCCTGCCGGGCCGCGCCGGCCTGGCGCTGCTGCCGCAGATCGTCCAGCGCCGCCCGCGCCTTGCCGACCGACTCTTCCGTGGCCCGAAGCTGGCGGGTGAGGCGGTCCCGCTCCGCCCGCCCGCGGCTCACTTGCCGGCTGATGCGCGCGATCTGGTTGCGCACCGCCTCGAGCTGCGCCCGAGCCTGGCTGGCATCGGCGTGAGGGTGCCTCGGCGCGTCGTGTCCGCCGGCACCGTGCGCCGGCGCGCCGGCGAGCGCATACAGAAGGATGGGCGCGATCAGGCCGATGATGCGGAGAAATCGCATATGGGCGCTATAATGCGCGCCCTTTTTACGGCCGGTGCGATCTTCTGGTGCCTTCTGCATGGACCGTCTCGTTCAATACATCCAGGTGAATCACTGGCTCGTCGCGGCGACGGTGCTCGTGCTCGTGCTCGTCATCGTGCTCGAGATCCGCGCACGCGCGGAAAGTCTGAGCGCGATCTCGCCGCAGGATGCCATCCGCCTGATGAATCGCGGCGCGGTCGTCATCGACCTGCGCCCCGCCGAGCAGTACTCCGCCGGTCACCTCTCGGGAGCGCGGCGCATGGACGGCGAGCAGATCCTGAAGGCCGGCGACACTCTGAAAAAATACAGGCAGAAGCCGCTCATCGTCTATGACGAGTCCGGCTCGCTGGGCACGTCGGCCGCGCGGCAGCTGAAGGCCCAAGGCTTCACGCAGGCCTTCAACCTGCGCGGCGGACTCGCGGCATGGCGCTCGGACAATCTGCCGCTCGAGAAGGGCTCGAAGGCGAGCGGATGATCCGTCCAAAGGCCGTGATGTATGCCACGAGCTGGTGTCCCTATTGCGCACGCGCGCGGCAACTGCTCGCGCGCAAGGGTGTCGCGTTGGAGGAGATCGACATCGAAGCCGTGCCCGCAGCGCGCGAGGAGATGATCTCCCGCAGCGGGCAGCGCACGGTTCCCCAGATCTTCATCGGCGGGACGCACGTCGGCGGGTGCGACGATCTCCACGATCTCGATGCCCGCGGGGGTCTCGACAAACTACTGCAAACTGGAGTGACAGATGACGAATGAAGCTGCCGGCGTCGCGCCGGCGCCCGAGGCCGCTGACGGCCCGGTTCTCGCCCTGCAGAGCGTGTACCTCAAGGACTGCTCCTACGAGGCGCCGAACGGCCCGCGTATCGATGGCAACTGGAATCCCCAGATCAACCTGGACCTGCACACAGGAGCTGCGGCCCTTGCCGCCGACGTGCGGGAAATCGTCCTGACGGTGACCGTGTCTGCGAAGCAGAACGACAGCACCATCTTCCTCGTCGAGGTGAAGCAGGCCGGCATCTTCCTGATGCGCAACCTGTCGGACGAGGACGCCAAGCGTGCCGTCGGCAGCGTCTGCCCGGGGGTGCTCTTCCCGTATGCGCGCGCCGCGGTGTCGCACCTCGTCACGCAGGGTGGATTTCCCCAGTTCCTGCTCCCGCCCGTCAACTTCGACGCGCTGTACGCGGCGAACCAGAATCGGCCGCCCGAGCAGACCAACTAGTTGAGGCGCCGGATCCGGGCTCGTGCCCGGTCCAGCGCGCCTCGAGCAGAGCGTGTGGTTCCTGCTCGAGGCTCCGCCATCTGCGGCGGCGGGGCACATCCCGTGTTTGGGACGCGCCCGCGTGCCGCTGCATGATTCGGGGTCGACATCAGTCGACGGGCAACTGATCGGCGAGGCAGGCGATGAGCGACGTCACAGGGAGCGGGTCACCTGTAGCCGTCCTGGGTGCGGGCTCCTGGGGGACGGCGCTCGCCATTCAGTTCGCGCGCAGCGGCCGTCCCACACGGCTGTGGGGGCGTGATCGGGCGCGCCTGGCGGTGATGGCGCGTGACCGGCGCAACGCCCGCTACCTTGCAGCCGGGGCATTTCCCCCGTCGCTGGCGGTCGTGCCGGAGCTGACCGAGGCATTGCGCGGCGCTCGCGATGTGCTGATCGCCCTGCCGAGCCACGCCTTCCGGCCCATGCTCGATGCCATCGCGCCGCTCATCACCCCGGACATGCGGCTC
>DASZYK010000493.1:0-5433 GCA_035545455.1 Steroidobacteraceae bacterium | reverse complement strand
AACGCGGCGCGCCCGGCCTGGAGCTCGCGCGAAGCCGGACCGAGCAGGTCATCGCGCGCCTGCCGACAGCCGTCACCGCCTTCGTCGGCCGCACCCTCAAGGGGCCGGTGCACCGTCCCGTGACGGTGGCGAGCTTCGCGGAATTCCAACAGGTGTTCGGCGGACTCTGGCAGCCGTCGACTCTTTCCTACGCTGTCGAGCAGTTCTTCGATCATGGCGGCGGCCGCGCCATCATCGTGCGGGTGGTCAACGGGGCGCGCCCACCGACGATCACGCTCCCGGCCGGCGCCGGGATGCTCCGCCTCGCGGGAGTCAATCCCGGCTCCAGGGAATACCTGCGCGCGTCGGTCGATTACGACGGCATTCCGGAAGACGACACCGATCGCTTCAACCTCGTCATCCAGCGGGTCCGGTCGGCGGCCTCGGAGCTGATCGAAGACCAGGAGATCTTCCGCCGCGCC
Source organism: Steroidobacteraceae bacterium (assembly GCA_035545455.1). Classification (GTDB taxonomy): domain Bacteria; phylum Pseudomonadota; class Gammaproteobacteria; order Steroidobacterales; family Steroidobacteraceae; genus 13-2-20CM-66-19. The sequence goes on along the minus strand of DASZYK010000493.1, from coordinate 4,972 downwards.
TCGGTGCGGCCGGACTCCGGGCGCTGCCTCGCCGATCTTCTGCTGCAATCGCGCCTGGCGCGCGCCGTTGCGCCTCTGCCCTTCCAGCGGCCCGACCGCTCCGCAGGACCCGGTGGCTCCGCGATCGGCTATGCGTTCTCCGCCGCCGATGGCGATGACGGCGGCCCACTCACCGATTACGACATCATCGGGTCCGCAGCGGCGGGAACGGGACTCTTCGCGCTCAGCGCCGCGGACGGCTTCAACTTCCTGTGCATCCCGCCGCTGGCGCGCGAGAGCGACCTGGGGCTCGGCGCGCTCCTCGTCGCGGCCCGCTATTGCCGCGAGCATCACGCGATGCTGATCGTGGATCCGCCCGCATCCTGGGCCACCCCCAGGGAAGCTCTCGACGGCATGCGCACATGGCCGTTCCGCAGCGACAACGCGGTCATGTACTACCCTCGAGTCCAGGCGCTCGACCGTCTGCGCGGCCGGCTGGAGACCTTCGCTTCGTGCGGCGCGGTTGCCGGAATGCTCGCGCGCGCCGACGAGATCTGCCCGCTATGGTCTGCCGTCGCCAGCGACGAGGTGACTCTGCGGCCGGGAATGCAGCCCGCGGTTTGGGTGTCCGACGCCGATCGCCTGCGCCTCGCGCAGGTTGGGATCAATACCCTGTCGCTGCCGCGCACGGCCCCGGGAGGCGGAGGCGTCCACGTCGACTCGCGCACGCTCGCCGCCGGCGGCAGCGGATTCACGGACTGGAGGTATCTGTCCGCGAGACGCCTGGGCCTCTGGGCTGCGGCGAGCATCGAGCGCGGCACGCGCTGGGCTCTGCTCGAGCAGAACGGCCCGGCCACCTGGGCGCGCGCACGCGCGCTGGTGGATACGTTTCTGGAGGTGTTGGCCGAGCAGGGCGCGTTCGTCGGCGCCGATGCCGGAGATCGCTATTTCGTGATCTGCGACGAGCGCGTCAACCGCCCGGACACGGTCGCCGACGGCCGCGTGAACCTGCTGTTCGGTTTCGCTACCAGCAGGCCGGGCGAATTCGACGCCTGGCTCGTGACTCACCATCCCTCGGCGAGCCGTGTGCGTCCGGTGAGCGTCAATCGCATGGCCACCTCGCGCCAGCGCGTCGAATGGGAGATAGAGACCACCATCCTGAAGAAGATGGACTACAGATAGACCGGCCGGATTCCTGCTCAGCTCCCGGCATGCCCCGGAGCACTCGGCCAGGCCGGGGGGGCTCAGGCTGCCCATGCAGCGCCGTATCCGCCGGGACCGCCCCCATGCGGGCGGGCGATCCGGGTGCCCCGCGCGCATGCCGCCCTGGGGCGGCGGCGCTCGGCGGCTTGCCCCTCGCGGCCGCTTGCGCGCCGGGAAGAGAGGGGCATGCCACCGATGGTTATGGCTTCGGCTGGGGTTTGCCTGCATCATTCGTCCGATGAGCCAGGGCGACTCCAATCCCGCAACCGATCCGAAGGCCGCTGCGGCCGGGGAGACCATAGTGGCCGGCAGGCACGTGGTCTTCTCACACGGCAAGGAGAGCGGGCCGTGGGGACGGAAGATCTCCGCGCTCGCCGAAGTCGCCCGCAGCGAGGGCTACGAGGCGCACTCCGTCGATTACCGCGGTATCGATGACCCGCGCCAGCGAGTCGCGAAGCTCGTGGAGTTCTGCAAGGAGCTCGCCGGAGATCTGGTGCTCGTCGGCTCCAGCCTCGGCGGATACATCGCGGTCGCGTCGGCCTCACTCCTGCACGCACGCGGCGTCTTCCTGATGGCGCCCGCGCTGTACATGCCGGGCCTGCCGGAGCTGCGTCAGGGCGTGCTCGACTGTCCGGCGACGCTCGTTCATGGATGGCGGGACGACGTCGTTCCCTTCGAGCACAGCGTGCGCTTCGCACAGAGCTATCGCGCCGCGCTGCACCTCCTGGAGAGCGACCACAACCTGCACAATCAGATCCGCGTCATCCAGTATCTCTTCGAGTACTTCTTGATCGCGCTAGACCTTCCGGCGCTGGCTTTCGAATAGCAGACCCTGGGAGCTGGTCGGGACTAGCGCTCCATCGACTTTGGCACGGCGCAGCCGGCGAAAGTCGCGTCTTTTGCCGGCGATAGAGGGCTGATATCCGAAAAACGGCCGTAGGCCGGTTTTTCCAGTTGACTATGGGGGCGGGTTGAACTGGCTGTTGCATCGCGTGCTCGCGCTGTGGGTGCGATACCGGGTCCTGCCCGAGGACATTCCCGTCCGTCTGCAGAGTCGCGCCGCGGCCGTGTGCTACGTGCTGGAGAGACGCAGCATCACCGATCTCGCGGTCCTGCAGCGCGCGTGCGTGCGCCTGAAGCTGCCGCGTCCGCGCAAGCGTCTTCTGGGTGAGTCCTCCGACCTCCGCTCCTACTTCCCTCTCAGCCGGCCGCGCGGCTTCTGGGACGAGCGTCTCGACCGCCGTCCGCCGCCGCAGCTCGAGCAGATGCTGGCGGCACTGGATGCCCACCCTGAGTTGGACATCGACCTCGTGCCCGTCGCCGTCTACTGGGGACGAGCGCCGCAGCGCGAGGGCTCCTGGTTCCGGTTGTTGCTGGTGGAGAACTGGGCTCTCACCAGCCGGGCGCGCAAGCTTCTGCAGGTGCTGTTCAACGGCCGCAACACCATCGTCGAGCTGGACGATCCCATCTCCCTGCGGAGCCTGCTCGGCGACGAGACCGGGCTCGCGGTGCGCGGGCGCCGTGTCGCCCGCTCGCTGCGGGCGCTCTACGCCAAGCATCGCGCGGCGCGCATCGGCCCCGATCTCTCCCATCGGCGCACGATCGTCACCCGAGTGCTGCGCACGCGCGCGGTGCGTGCCGCCGTCGCCCAGGAAATGCGGGAGAGATCGCTGACGCGGCGCATGGCGCTGCTTCAGGCCGCCCGCTACGCCGAGGAAATCGCGGCCAATTACTCGCACGCGTTCGTCCGTTTCCTGGAGCGGCTGCTGACCTGGCTGTGGAATCGCCTCTATGACGGGGTCGCGGTGGGGCATCTCGAGACGCTGGAGCGCGTCGCGCAGGGCAACGAGATCGTCTATGTGCCGTGCCACCGCAGCCACATGGACTATCTGCTGCTGTCATACGTGATCTACGTGAACGGGTACCCGGTGCCGCACATCGCCGCCGGCATCAACCTGAACCTGCCCGTCGTCGGCCGGCTGCTGCGCATGGGCGGCGCCTTCTTCATCCGCCGCAAGTTTCGCGGCAACGGCCTGTACACCGTCGTTTTCATGAAGTATCTGGCGGCCATCATGGCGCGGGGCCACTCCATCGAGTATTTCATCGAGGGCGGCCGCAGCCGCACCGGACGTCTGCTGCAGCCGAAGACCGGCATGCTCTCCATGACCGTGCGCAGCTTCCTCCGCGACCCCGTACGGCCCGTGGTCTTCGTGCCCGTGTATTTCGGGTACGAGCGGGTCGTCGAAGGCGCCACCTACGTCGGCGAGCTGTCCGGCAAGCCCAAGGAGAAGGAGAGCGTGCTCGGCCTGCTGCGCGCGTGGAGCTTGCTTCGGGAGCGCTTCGGCCGGGTGCACGTCAATCTCGGCGAGCCCATTGCGCTCGCGGACCTCCTGGACCGACATGACCCCGAGTGGCGCACGCGGGCGTTCGACGAAGACATACGGGCGCCCTGGGTTGCCGCCGCGGTCGACGAGCTCGCCGGCCGGATCATGCGCAACATCAACGCCGCCGCCGCCGTGACCCCGATCAACCTGCTCGCCATCGTCCTGCTCGCCATGCCGCGGCAAGCACTTCCCGAGCCCGATCTCGAGCGGCAGATCGACCTCTACCGCTCGCTGCTGCGCGGGTTTCCCTACAGCGGCCGGGTCACCCTCACCGAGCTCGGCGGCTCCGGCGTCATCCGGTACGGCGAGGCGATGAAGATGCTGCAGCGCGAGAAGGCCGCCCTCGGCGACATTCTGCGCATGAGCGATGAGAGCGCAGTGCTCGCCACCTATTTCCGCAACAACGTGCTGCATCTCTTCGCCATGCCCTCGCTGCTGGCCTGTGTCTTCTCCAGCAACGCGGAGGTGCGGCACGACGACATCCAGCGCCTCGCCTGGCGCATCTATCCCTACATCGCCGCCGAGCTCTTCCTACCCTGGAGCGAAGACGAGCTCCCGGCCGTGGTCGACGGTGTGCTCGATTGCCTGCGCCATCACGGCCTCATCCAGTCGGATGCCGCCCGCACCGTGTGGCGCCGGCCGCCGCCTTCCTCGGCCGAAGCGATGCAGCTTTCCATCCTCGCGCAGGCCACGATACAGATCATCGAGCGCTACTACCTCGTCATTGCGCAGCTGGTGGCAGCGGGCAGCGGTGAGATCACCCAGTCCGTGCTGGAGGAGCGCTGCCAGCTCAATGCGCAGCTGATCGCCATGCTCTATGGCCTGAACTCCCCCGAGTTCTTCGATCGGACTCTGTTCGAGAACTTCATCGACCTGCTGCGCCGCCGGGACGTGATCCGCGGCACCGCCGCCGGCAAGCTGGAGTTCGACGACGTGCTGATGCGGGTGGCCGCGGATGCCCAGTTCGTGCTGAGCGAGCAAATCCGACACAGCATCCTGCAGGTCACACACTCCTGATGCGCTGCGCGCCGGAAGAGGGCAGGAAGGGGAAGACATCAATCATCGAAGCGGACCTTGCCGCGAAGCTGCTTGGTCGCGCGCCGCTGGATCTTGGCCTCCAGCCGCCGTTCCCTCGATGCCCGCGTCGGCCGGGTGGCGCGGCGCGCTTTGGGCGGCGCCAGGGCTCGGCGCACCAGCTCGGCGAGCCGCTCGAGCGCCTCGCGGCGATTGCCCTCCTGCGTGCGGTGGTTGCGCGCAATGATGAGGAGGGCGCCGTCCTCCGTCACTCTGCGGCCGGCCAGTGACCGCAGCCGTTCCTTCACGCCCGGCGCGAGCGCCCCCGTCCCCGACAGGTCGAAGCGCAGTTGCGCGGCCGTCGCGACCTTGTTGACGTTCTGGCCGCCCGG
>DASZYK010000492.1:0-4818 GCA_035545455.1 Steroidobacteraceae bacterium | reverse complement strand
CCGCCCGGGGCCGCCTGGAATTTCGGATCATGCCGCGCCGGATATGCGGAGTGGCGGCACCCGTTGATCAGAGCGGCGGCCGCGGTGCTTCCGTCTGCGGCGGCGGACCGGCCGGTGTTGCCTGCGTTCCCTGCGGCAGCGGGCTCGCCTGTGCTCCGGAGCTGCCCTGCGCCCCCGGGTTGCCCGGCTGCGGCGGGGCGGCCTGAGGCGCCGGGCTCATCTGCGGCGGCTGGGCGGTGATGGCGGCGCGGAACTGCTGCAGCTTCTGCTTGATGATGCCGGCGTTCTGCGGACCCATGCGGATCAGCAGTTTCTGGCCGGCGGGCAGCGCCTCGAGCCTGGGGTCGGCGAACTGATAGAACACCTTCGGCCGGACGAGGTCGATCGGACCCTGCACGTCCGGAGTGGCGAGCAGGCTGTCGATCGCCTGCACCATGCGGTCATTGAAATACTTGCCCGGATACCCCAGATTCTCGTACGCCTGTTGGAACAGCGGGTACAGCCGGAAATAGATGGCGGCCAGCGCCTTCGGGTCGACCGAGCGCACGACCTCCATGAGCGCCGCGTAGCGCGCATAGTTCTGCTGACTGAGAATCGTCGTGCTGCCTTGCTGGTCGACGGCGGTCTCGCCAGGCGTCGGCTGCAGCGGCCGGAGCTCCGCCGCCACCTTCCTGCGGGGCAGGTTGTCCACCGTGACCACGACGTCGCGGATGATGCGATGCGGCACCAGGAATTTCTCCAGGGCCGGCTGACCGATGAGCCCGCTCAGCGAGTCGCGTACGACGGGGTCGCTCTGATCGAGCGTCGGCAGCGGTGTCTGTTGAGCCTGCTGCTCAGCCGCGGGCGGGATCGGATGCTGGATGGCCGGCACGGGAGGTGCCGCCGGCTGCGGCGCGGCAGCCTGCTGCGGAGGCGGCGCGGGTACGGGCGAGTAGTACCGGTAGTAGACCCCGATGGCGATGGCGCCCGCGATGACGATCCCGGCCGACCACCAGATGGCCTTGTCCCGGAAGGACTCCTCCGGGTCCGTCGCCTTGTTCCACATCCAGCCGCTCTCCGCGTTCAGGAATCGAGATACTCTACTCTGATCGGAGCCGGACCGCACTTGAGCTTCACCCCTGCGTTGGCACTCATGCCCGAAGCATTTCATCCCGCCGTGAGCCGCTGGCTCGAGCGCGCATTCGAAGCGCCGACGCCGGCGCAGAAGCAGGCCTGGCCCGCGATCCAGGCCGGGCGACACACTCTCATCGCGGCACCCACCGGCTCCGGCAAGACGCTGGCGGCGTTCCTCGCCGCGATCGACTCGCTCGTGCGTGCGGGTATCGAGAGCGGACCGCTGGGCGATGAGACCCACATCGTCTACGTGTCGCCCCTCAAGGCGCTCTCGAACGACATCCATCGCAACCTCGAGGTTCCGCTGGCAGGGATCCGCGAGGAGCTGCGCGCCATGGGACTGCCGGACGTGGAGATCCGCACCTCCGTGCGCACCGGCGACACGCCGCAACAAGAGCGTCAGAGCATGCGTCGGCGCCCGCCGCACATCGTGGTCACGACCCCCGAGTCGCTCTACATTCTGCTCGGCTCGGAGTCAGGCCGCGCCATGCTCGCGAGTGTGCGCAGCGTCATCGTGGACGAGATTCACGCGATGGTCGGCAGCAAGCGCGGCCTGCATCTTGCGCTGTCGCTCGAGCGCCTGGAGGCGATCGCCGGGCGGCGGCTGACGCGCATCGGGCTGTCCGCCACGCAGCGGCCCATCGAGGAGGTCGCGCGCTTTCTCGTCGGCACGCGTCAGGACGGCGCCGACGGCAACGCCGACTGCGCCCTCATCGACACCGGGCCCGTGCGCCGGCGTGACCTGCAGCTCGAGGTGCCGGCGGCGCCGCTCGAGGCGGTCATGTCCGGTGACGTCTGGACCCAGGTGTACGACCGGCTTGCGCAGCTCGCGGGCGAGCACCGCACGACGCTCATCTTCGTCAACACGCGCCGGCACGCGGAGCGGGTTGCGCGGCATCTGTCGGAACGGATGGGCGAGACGCAGGTCGCGGCCCATCACGGCAGCATGGCCAAGGAGCGCCGCCTGTCGGCGGAGTCACGCCTCAAGCGCGGCGAGCTGAGAGCGCTCGTCGCCACGGCGTCGCTCGAGCTCGGCATCGACATCGGCGACGTGGACCTCGTCTGTCAGCTCGGCTCGCCGCGATCGATCGCGGCCCTGCTGCAGCGCGTCGGACGCTCCGGGCACAGCCTGGGCGGAACGCCCAAGGGGCGGCTCTTCCCGCTGTCGCGCGACGACCTCATCGAGTGCGCAGCGTTGCTCGACTGCGTCCGCCGCGGGGAGCTCGACCGGGTGCGCATTGCCGCGAAGCCGCTGGATGTGCTCGCACAGCAGATCGTGGCCGAGGTCGCGGCGCGCGAATGGGACGTGGACGAGCTCTTCATCCTGATCCGGGGCGCCTACCCCTACCGCGACCTGGCGAGCGCCGAGCTCGACGAGCTCGTGCGGATGCTCGCCGACGGCTTCACCACGCGACGCGGGCGACGCGGCGCACTCATCCATTACGACGCGGTCAACCGCAAGGTTCGCGGCCGTCGCGGCGCGCGTCTCACCGCCCTGACATCCGGCGGGACGATACCCGATACCGCGGATTACACGGTATTGCTCGAGCCGCAGTCGCAGCCCGTCGGCACGGTCAACGAGGACTTCGCCATCGAGAGCCTGCAGGGCGATGTCTTCCAGCTCGGCAACACCTCGTATCGCATCCTGCGCGTAGAGCAGGGCACGGTGCGCGTGGAGGACGCGCACGGCCAGCCGCCCTCGATCCCTTTCTGGCTGGGCGAGGCGCCGGCGCGGTCGGATGAGCTGTCGCAGGGAGTCTCGCGCCTGCGTCAGGAGCTCGAGCGCCGGCTCGCCCAGGGTCTCGAGACCGCAGTGAGTTGGCTCGTCGACGAGGTCGGCATCGCCGCGCCGGCGGCGGTGCAGGCCGCCGGCTATCTCGCGGCGGCGCGCGCGGCTCTCGGCGCCCTCCCCACGCGGGAGACGGTGGTTCTCGAGCGCTTCTTCGACGAGGCCGGCGGCATGCAGCTCGTCATCCATTCGCCGTTCGGCAGCAGGGTGAACCGCGCCTGGGGACTCGCGCTGCGCAAGCGCTTCTGCCGCTCGTTCAACTTCGAGCTGCAGGCGGCGGCCACGGAGGATGCGATCGTCCTCTCGCTCACGACGGCGCACAGCTTCGAGCTCGGAGAGGTGGCGCGTTATCTGCATTCCAACACGGTACGCCCGCTTCTCGTGCAGGCCCTGTGCGCGGCACCGATGTTTCCCGCGCGCTGGCGCTGGAGCGCCGCGATCGCGCTCGCGCTGCCGCGCTTCCGCGGCGGCCGCAAGGTCCCCGCGCCGCTCGCGCGCATGGCGGCGGAGGATCTCCTGGCCTCGGTGTTTCCCGACCAGGTGGCGTGCGCCGAGAACCTCTCCGGCGAGCTCGAGATTCCCGACCACCCGCTCGTGCGGCAGGCGATCCGCGATTGCCTGGAGGAGGCGATGGACATCGAGGGATTCGAGGCGCTGTTGCGCGGACTCGAGAGCGGCGCCGTCGGCGTGGTCGCCCGGGATCTCACCGAGCCTTCGCCGCTCGCCCTCGAAGTGCTGTCCGCGAGACCTTACGCGTTCCTCGACGATGCGCCCCTGGAGGAGCGCCGCACGCAGGCGGTGCTGAGCCGCCGCTGGCTCGATCCCGAGGCGGCGGGCGATCTCGGCGCGCTCGATCCGGCCGCCATCGATCGGGTGCGCGAGGAAGCATGGCCCGATGCAGGGGATGCCGACGAGCTGCACGACGCGCTTTGCTGGCTGACTTTCATGACCGCCTCCGAGATCGGCAAGAGAGCCGATTGGGCCGCATGGGTTTCCGGTCTCGCCGCCGCGCGCAGGGCGGCCCGTCTCGACATCGGGGGCGCCACGCTCTGGGTCGCCGCCGAGCGGCTGCCGCTCTTCCAGGCGCTCGGGCCTGAAGCGCAGCCGGAGCCGCCAATCGGCGTGCCAGTCGAGTACTCCCGCGCCTGGAACGCTGACGAAGCGCTGGTGGAGGTCGTGCGCGGCCGTCTGCAGGGCCTCGGACCAGTGTCGGCCGCGGCGCTGGCATCCCCGCTGGGCGTGCCCGCCGGCCGGGTGGCGTCGACGCTGGCGGCGCTGCAGGCGGAAGGGTCGGTCATGCACGGACGATTCACGCCCGCCGCCCCGCAGGAAGGGGAGTGGTGCGAGCGGGGACTGCTGGCGCGCATCCACCGCTACACCGTGAAGCGCCTGCGGGCGGAGATCGAGCCCGTCGAGCCGCGGGACCTGTTGCGCTTCCTCCTCGAATGGCAGCGCGCCGCGCCGCCAGCGCGCATGGAAGGGCCTGACGCCGTCGCGGCCGTCCTCGCGCAGCTCGAGGGCTTCGAGGCGCCCGCCGGAGCCTGGGAGACGGAAATCCTGCCGTCGCGAGTCAACGAGTACGACCCGGCGTGGCTCGATGAGCAATGTCTCGCCGGACGCTTCGTGTGGACGCGCCTTGCCCGGCGCCGGGCGGAATCCGCGCCGGCCGCGGGACCGGTGCGCGGCACGCCCATCGTGCTGCTCGCCAGGCGCCATCTGCGGGCCTGGACGTCGCTTGCGGGTGTGGCGGATGCGGGCGCGCCCTCATCGAAAGCGCGCCGGGTGCTGGATCATCTTACCGCCCACGGCGCCTCCTTCTTCGACGAGGTCGTCGAAGGAGCGGGCGCGCTGCCATCACAGGCGGAGGAAGGGCTGGCGGAGCTCGTGGGGCTCGGCCTGGTCAACTCCGACAGCTT